>JAYUYE010000523.1:0-1543 GCA_043752985.1 Myxococcales bacterium | reverse complement strand
CCAGGCCTCACCGAGCGCCGAAGCGACCGGCACCCAGACATCAGGCAGCGTCGGAACGATTGCGTTCATCACCGACCGCGCCGGCCGCCGCCGCCGCCGCCAAAGCCACCGCGACCACCACCGCCACCGCGGTCACCACCGCGATCGCCGCCACCACCACCACCACCGCCGCCGCCGCCGCCGGGACGCCGCTCTTCCGCGATGTCGACGCGGAGCGGACGACCGTCCATGTCGTGCCCGTTGAGATCGTTGATCGCTTTCTGCGCGGCCTCAGCCGTGGCCATCTCGACGAAGCCGAATCCACGCGACTGCCCACTCACGCGATCGAGCATGAGGTTCACGGCCTTGACCTCACCCGACGTCGCAAACGTCTTCGTGATCAGGTCTTCGGTGGCGTGAAACGGCAGATTACCGACGTACAGACGATTCGACATTCTCTCTCCACGGACGGCCCACTCGAACAAACGTCGTCCCCTCGGGCAGCAGGGTGCGAAGTCTCGCTTCCGCACTGCGGTCGCGGGCATCGTGTACCACGCGCATGGGGTCGGGTCCAGTTATAGAACCGTCCCGGATCAGGCGTAGTTGTCAGGAAAACAAGCGCATTGCCGCGCGGTTGGCGCGATCGCGGATGCGCGCGACATCGAGGGTCAACAGCGTCCGATCTCGAACGAGCAGGGTGCCGTCGACCGCGACGTGACGGACATCGCAGCTCTGGGCCGCGTACGCGATGGCCGACCACGGGCTGCCGGTCGGTACCGCGTGCAAGGCGCTGAGGTCGACCGCGATCACGTCGCCGCGCTTGCCGAGCTCCAGAGAGCCGACCTTGTCCGCGAGCCCGAGGGCCGCGGCGCCGCCGACGGTCGCGATCCGAACGACCTCGGGAGCAGGGAGGGCACGCGGTCCGGCGCGATGCTTGTGCAGGAGCGCGGCGAGCCGCAGCTCGAGGAAGCCATCGAGGTTGTTGTTGCACGGCGCGCCGTCGGCGCCGATCGCGACCGCGATGCCTGCGGCGATCAGCTCAGGAACCGGGCAGATGCCCGAGGCGAGCTTCAAGTTCGACGACGGGCAATGGCAGACGTGCGCCCCGCGCGCCGCGAGCAAGCGCTTCTCCTCGTCCGAGAGATGGATGCAGTGCGCGATGCACGCGTGCGGACCGAGCAGGCCGAGCTCGTCGAGGACGACGATGTTGTCCTTACCAAACCGCTCGCGGACCAGCGCGACCTCGCTCGTATTCTCGCTCGCATGCGTGTGGATCCGGACGCCCCTCGCGCGCGCCTGGATGCCGACCTCGCGCAGGAGCTCGTCGGTGCACGACAGCACGAATCGCGGCGCGTACGCGTAGCGCAGGCGGCCGTTCGCGGCGCCATGCCAGCGCGTGATCAGCTGCGCGGACTCGTCGAGTGACGCCGCGGTGGTCTCGCGGAGCCCGGCGGGAATCTGCGGGTCGGGCAAGTCCATCATCGCCTTGCCGATCGTGGCGCGAATACCCGAGCGCTCCGCGGCAGCGAAGATCGCATCCGTGTGGTGGACCGTGCCCATGTCG
>JAYUYE010000522.1:0-1543 GCA_043752985.1 Myxococcales bacterium | reverse complement strand
AGTTGGTGGTGCACGAAGCGTTCGAGATCAAGTGATGCTCGGCGGGCTTGTACATCTCGGTGTTGATGCCCATGCAGATCGTGACGTCGGGCTCCTTGGCGGGGGCGCTGATCAGCACCTTCTTCGCGCCGCCCGTGATGTGCTTCCCGGCTCCCGCCTTGTCGACGAACATGCCGGTGCACTCGATCACGATGTCGACGCCCGCTGCCTTCCACGCGATCGCGGCCGGATCTTTCTCGGCGCTGATCTTCACCATGTCGCCGTTGATGACGAGGCCGCCGTCCTTGACCTCGACCGTGCCCGGGAACTTGCGGTGCACGGAGTCGTACTTGAGGAGGTGGCCGAGCGTGCCGACGTCCGTCAGGTCATTGATGAGGACGAGATCGAACAGATCAGGCTTCGCTGCAAGGCAGCGCACGAAGCCACGACCGATGCGACCAAAACCATTGATGCCGACGCGAACCTTGGCCATGTGCCGCGCACCCTAGATCGATTCCCGGGGGCCTGCCAGGGACAGGCTGCGGGTTCCGAGAACATCAAGATGGCGCCGGGGGCGCGGTGGAACCACGCGATCGGGCGGCGGGTCCAAGTCGAGCGACGAACCGGTCCACGCGCGAGCGGCAGGACGGTTCGCGCGCCTAGGGCCGCGACCGAAGCGGACGGATCTACGCCACCTGAGGCTGCGGCTGCTGCTTGTCGTCGTTGGTGCGAGCGATCTTCGAGGTGACCTCGGAGATCAGCTCGGTGGCGAGGGACACGATCTGCTTCTCGTCGAAGCCCTGCGCCTCGAGGTCACGGTAGATCGACTTGGCGAGGATCTTCACCGCGCGGGTCTTGGCTTCACGATCGGTCATGGGACAGGCGACTGAACAGCACTGTTTGTGCCACCGCAGCATGGCGTGCAAGTCATCGAAATCCCGAGCCAGATCTGTCTCGGCGACCCTCAGGTGGATCGAACCCGACCCAATCAGGTGTGTAGCCGGTCGCCGGGTGCGTATGAACTTACGCAGTGGGTCCGACCAATCAGCAAGCCCGCGAGATCTCGTCAGTGGCGTTCGAGACCGAAGAACCCGCGGATCTTGCTCGCGAGATCGAGCTTCGCGGTCTCCATCCCGTTCCGCCGAACCTCGTCTTGCTCGTCGCGCGCGGCGCTCAACGCGGTGCGGCGCGTGACCAGGATGTCGGCGATCTGCTCTGCGATCGCCGGCGTCTCTTCGAGGATCCGCTGGAACGCCGCCTTCGTGATCCGGTAGGTCACGAGCTCGGTCGTCGCGATCACGCTCGCGGTCCGCGCCTCGCCGGTCATCAGCGACATCTCGCCGAAGAACTGCCCGGCTCCGAGCTTTGCGACCTCGCGCTCCTCGGCGCCCGATCCGATCCGCACCGCGGCCTGACCCTGGACGAGGATGTACATGCCGTCATCGCGGTCGCCCTCACGCGTCACCGCTTCGCCCGTCGCAAACGGCATGTACGCGAGCTGCGCCGACAGCTCCTCGCGCAGTGGCGCCGGTAGCCCGCTGAACAGATCGACCGTCGACAGTGC
>JAYUYE010000521.1:0-4207 GCA_043752985.1 Myxococcales bacterium | reverse complement strand
TGCGCGTCTTCGACGACGAGCCTCCCGTTGATCGCGACCGACACACCCTTCGCTGGCGACGACAACAGGAGCACCAGGGTTCCTGTCGGGTCGTCGGGAGCCGACGGGTACCGAACATGGACGTCTCTGGCGCAGGCGCCGAGCGTCACCACCACCACGAGCATCAGCACCCAGCGCATGAACGTTAAACCGCGCCGCGCCCCGCAAGGTTGCTTGCTGGCCTTTGCCTCGCACCAGGCAACCTCTTGCGCTACCTTCCCCCGCGTCCATGGCGCGCCTCAACGAACACTACGCCAAGCTCCCCGCGAGCTATCTGTTTCCCGAGATCGGCCGTCGCGTCCGCGCGTACGCCGCCGCCCATCCCGAGGCGAAGGTCATTCGACTCGGGATCGGTGATGTCACCGAGCCGCTCGCGCCGGCGATCGTCGCGGCGATGCACACGGCCGTCGACGAGATGGGGAAGCGCGAGACGTTCCGCGGCTATGGCCCCGAGCAAGGCTACGACTTCCTGGTCGAGGCGATCCGCGAGAACGACTACAAGTCGCGCGGCGTCGACATCGCCGCCGACGAGATCTTCGTCAGCGACGGCAGCAAGTGTGACAGCGGCAACATCCAGGAGATCTTCGCGCTCGCGGCGCGGATCGCCGTCACCGATCCGGTCTACCCGGTCTACGTCGACTCCAACGTCATGGCCGGTCGTACGGCAGCCGTCGGTCCCGACGGCCGGTATCCCGGCCTGACCTATCTCGTCGGTACCGAGGCAAACGGGTTCCAGCCCGCGCCGCCCGCCGAGCCGGTCGACGTCGTCTATCTGTGCTCGCCGAACAACCCGACCGGCACCGTCGCGACCCGCGCGCAGCTCGAGACCTGGGTCGCGTGGGCCAAGGCAAACGACTCGATCATCCTGTTCGACGCCGCGTACGAGTCGTACATCTCGGATGCGTCGCTGCCGCACTCGATCTACGAGATCCCCGGCGCGCGCGATGTCGCCGTCGAGCTGCGCAGCTTCTCCAAGCGCGCGGGCTTCACCGGCGTGCGCTGCGCGTTCATGGTCGTACCGAAGACCGTCACGGGGATCGGCGCCGACGGTGCGCGCGTCTCGCTCAACGCACTGTGGGCGCGCCGGCACACCACGAAGTTCAACGGGGCTTCGTACGTCGTGCAGCGTGGTGCCGCAGCGGCGTACTCGCCGGATGGCCTCGCGCAGACCACCGCGCAGATCGCGTTCTACATGGAGAATGCGCGCCTCCTCCGCGAGGGGCTCACGGCGTGTGGCTTCACGGTGTTCGGCGGCGTCCACGCGCCCTACATCTGGCTACGCACGCAGGGTGGCGCGACGTCGTGGGAGTTCTTCGATCGCTTGCTCGACGAGACGCAGGTCGTCGGCACACCGGGCTCCGGTTTCGGGCCGGGCGGCGAGGGCTACTTCCGGCTGTCGGGCTTCAACTCGCGCGCGAACATCGAGGAAGCGATCACGCGGATCCGCCGGGTGTTCGGCTGATACACTGCCGGCATGCACACGGATCGGCTGGTCGTTGTCTCCTGGCTGCTCGTCGTGAGTGGCTGCGCGCGTGATGGCAGCGAATCGCCCGGAGTCACCGAAGCGCACGCGTTCTGCGTCGACGAGACCAACCGATACCGCGAGATGAACGGCAAGCCGCCGGTCGCGTACTCGGCGCAGCTCGAGACCTACGCGAACACCGGCGCGATGGTCGACCACACCGGCTCACCGCATCAGCACTTCAGCTCGACCTCCGGTGGAGGCATCGCGTTCGCCGAGAACGAATGCCCGAAGTGGAACCTGCAGCAGCAAGGCGGGGGAGACATGACCGAGCTCGTCCGTGCGTGCATCGTGGCGTTCTATTCCGAGGGGCCCGGAGCGGGGACCGCGCACGGCCACTACAACAACATGATGGGTGACTACGGCACGCTCGGCTGCGGCATCTTCGAGTCGACCACGACGGTGACCGTCGTCCAGGACTTCGGTCGCTGACCGCCGAGCATGTACGCGACGTTCGAGCACCGGATGATCGTGCGCCGGATCGGCAACGGTCCCGACATGATCTGGATCCACGGCCTCGGTGAGCAGTCCGCGAGCTTCGACGCGATCGCGGCGCACGAGACCTTCGCGGGATTCACGCACGTGTTGCCGGATCTGCCGGGCTATGGTCGCTCGGCGAAGCACGAGACCCGCGGTCTCGATTCGATGCTCTCGCTGGCGGAGTTCCTGATGCCGTGGGTCGCCTCGCACGCACCGAAGCCGATCCTCGTCGGCCACTCGATGGGCGGTGCCCTCGCGACGTTGATCGCGGAGCGCATGCCGATCAGCGCGCTCGTCAACGTCGACGGCAACCTGACGCGCGGTGACTGCACGTTCTCCGCCGAGGCGGCCGTGTATGGCCGCGACGAGTTCGTGGCGACCGGCTTTGACGCGATGCGCGCGCGTGTCGCGGAGCGCGGGGCCACCGAGCCTGCGCTGGCCGACTATCACACGGCTCTCCTGCGGGCGGATGCGGAGATGTTTCACCGCAATGCGATCGATCTCGTGGCGCTGAGCGCGACCGAGACGCTCGCGCCGCGGCTCGCGGCAGTCAGTGCGCGCGTGCTGTTCGTCGCGGGGGTGCCCGGCGGCATCTGCGAGCGCAGCCGTGCGCAACTCGACGAGCGCCGCATCCCGTGGGTCGGCATCGAGCCAGCGGGGCACTGGCCCTTCATCGATCAGCCCGACGCGTTCGCTGCGGCGGTCGGCTCGTTCGTGCGCGGCTAGCCCAGGTATCGCCCGGCGCGTTCGCGGCGGCGGTTGGCTCGTTCGTGCGCGGCTCGCTGCCACGCCTCGAGGATCGTGGTCACGGCTCGGGGAGCGTGACTCGGTCGGTGGGAGGCCGCGCCTCGCCGGGTGGCAGCGGGTCCGGGCGTGTGATCGGTTCGCCGGGAGGCAGCTCGTCGGGGCGGGTCACGGGGGCGGACTCGCTCGGTGCATCGGACGGCACCCCGGGGACTGGTGGCGCGGCGGGAACCTTCGATGTCGGAAGCTCCGGCGGCAATGGGTCGGCATTGCTGCGATCGGACTCGTCGCGGATCGGCTGGACCCTCACGCTGCGCGCGCCGACCGCGTCGAGGGCCGTGCGCTCCTGTGGCGAGTCGATCAGACCGCGCCAGCGCAGCATGCGGATCAAGCGCACGGCCTTCTCGGTCATCAGCTCGCTGCGGACCTCGGGCGAGCGCAGGAACGGATTCGGTAGCGCGATGGCAAGCCGCACCGCCTCGGCCGGCGACAGCGATTGCGCCGAGTGACCGAACCAGTGCTGCGCGGCGGCCTCCGCACCGAACACGCCATCTCCCCACTCGACCACGTTGAGGTAGAGCTCGAGGATGCGCTGCTTCGTCAGGTGATCCTCGAGCGAGAACGCGATCAACATCTCGCGCAGCTTGCGCATGAGGCTGCGCGCCGGCGACAGATACAGGTTCTTCGCGAGCTGCTGCGTGATCGTGCTGCCGCCGACGGCGAGCGAGCCATTCGCGAGGTTCCGGTCCACGGCCTTCTCGACCGCATTCCAGTCGACGCCGTCGTGGCGATAGAAGTTCGCGTCCTCTGCGTCGATCACGGCCTGCCGCAGGTACCTCGAGATCTTGCCGATCGGGCGCCACGCGAGCTTCAGGCTGAACGGCTTGCCCGCCGCGGCTGCCTCCGAGCGCCGGAGGTCGATGAACGCTGTCGACGTCGGGTTGCCGGTGGCAAGGCGCGCGGTGTCCGGCACGGAGCACCACAACAGCAGCGCGCCGAGCGCGACGAGGATGACGCCGCCCTCGCAGACGCGGGCGATGAACCGCAGCCAGCCGCGCGGTCGGCGCTGCGGTGTCGGCGCGGGCATGGCGAGATCATAAACTGCACCCCACGTGAGGCGGGTGAAAGCGTGGGCGGAAGCACGTGTCCCGCGCTGCTCCGGGGGAGTCGAGGGCGCGGAGCTCGCGTACGGGATCGCCGCCCAGATCGAATATCACGTCACCAACAACGTCTCGGCCGGCTTTGCGCCGCGCTACACGCTCAACGTCGTCCCGGATACGGCGGCGCGCGCAGCAGCGCGGTATCGTTCCCGGATGAGAGCCGTCGCGATCGTGAACGGCAATGCGCGGCGAGTGGGCGGTCGACTTCGCAAGAAGCTCGAGAAGGTGCTGCCGGGTGGCGTGCGGTTCACTCGCTCGCTCG
>JAYUYE010000520.1:0-1545 GCA_043752985.1 Myxococcales bacterium | reverse complement strand
GCCAGCTCGCGGCGCGAATGCTGTCGGCGGAGCGCCGGCTCGCCGAGCTGTGCACGCGCGAGAACGGCAAGGCGCTCAAGGAGTCGCTCGCGGAGGTTCGCTACGCGGCGAGCTTTCTGTCGTGGTTCGCAGGCGAAGCCGAGCGCAGCTACGGCGAGACGATTCCAGCGAGTAACCCCACCCAGCGCCTCACCGTGATCCGCGAGCCGGTCGGTCCGTGCGCGCTGATCACGCCGTGGAACTTCCCGTACGCGATGCTGACTCGCAAGCTCGGTGCGGCGCTCGCCGCCGGTTGCACCATCGTCGCCAAGCCCGCGGCCCAGACGCCGCTGTCCGCGCTCGCGCTCGCGCAGCTCGCCGAGACCGTCGGCTTTCCCGCCGGCGTGATCAATATCGTGCCGAGCTCCGATGGCGGCAAGATCGGTGGCCACTTGTGCGCCGCGCCGGCGATCCGCAAGATCAGCTTCACCGGGTCGACCTCCGTCGGCATGACGCTGATGAAGAATGCCGCCGCGGATCTCAAGCGCGTGTCGCTCGAGCTCGGCGGCAATGCTCCGTTTGTCGTGCTCGCCGACGCCGATGTCGACGCAGCCGTCGCCGGCGCGATCGTTGCGAAGTTCCGGAACACCGGGCAGAGCTGCGTGGCAGCGAACCGGTTCATCGTCGAGGCGCCGATCGCGGAGGCGTTCACCACCAAGCTGTGCGCGGTGGTCGGTCGCCTCGTCGTCGGCCGCGGCAGCGATCCGGACGTCGACATCGGTCCGTTGATCGATGACGCCGGCGTCGCCAAGGTGAAGCGGCTGGTCGACGACGCGATCGCGCGCGGTGCGAAGGTTCTCCTCGGTATGCCGCCGACCGGAGCCACGCGGCTCGTTGCACCGGTGGTGCTCGCAGGCATCACGCCGCAGATGCAGCTGTGGCGCGAGGAGATCTTCGGCCCGGTCGTCGCGTTGCGCACCGCCGCCGACGAGGCCGATGCCATCGCACAGGCAAACGACACCGAGTACGGCCTGGTCGCCTACGTGTTCACGCGCGACGGTGCGCGCCAGCATCGGGTCGCGGAGGCGCTCGAGACCGGGATGGTCGGAATCAACGAGGGTCTGGTCTCGACGGCTCAGGCGCCGTTCGGCGGCGTCAAGCACTCGGGTATCGGTCGCGAGGGATCTCGCCACGGCATCGAGGACTACACGAACCTCAAGTACCTCGCGGCGCGGATCGGCTGAGGTACGCTGGGCGCATGCTCGAAGGACCTCGTCTCAACCGTGCCGCCCGAGATCCGGCGGCACCGCTCAAGGGTGCAAACATCGTCGTCGGGGTAGCAGGGGGAATCGCGGCGTACAAAGCAGCCGAGCTGGTGCGCCTGCTCGACAAGGCAGGAGCGCACGTCGACGTCGCGATGACCGCGCGCGCGCAGAAGTTCATCGGCGCGATGACGTTCCAGGCCCTGACCCGGCGGCCCGTGTTCACGAACCTGTTCGACCTCACCGAGGAAGCGAACATCGGCCACATCCAGCTCGCGGACCGCGCGGACCTCGTGATCGTGGC
>JAYUYE010000519.1:0-1548 GCA_043752985.1 Myxococcales bacterium | reverse complement strand
TCGAGCGTGTGACCGATCGTGGTCACGCGCGATGGTGAGACGCCAGACTTGATCAGGTAGCCGCGGATGATCTCGGCGCGGCGCTCGGCGAGCTTGAGGTCGAGCGACTCGGAGTAGCCGTGGACGGTGATCATCGTCTGCTGGCCACTCTGCAGCCAGGTCTTCGCCATCCGGGCCAACAGCTCGCGGTCCGCGCTGTAGACGCGCGCGGACGCCGGGGCGAACTCGATCAGCCGGTGGAACACCACATCGGTCGACTGCGACGTCATCGCGTCGGCGAAGTCGGTGGCGAGCTCAGCGTCGGTCTCGGCGCTGGCGGGGGAAGCAACCGCGAGGGCGGCAACCACGAGATAGGGACGGACGTTGCGCATCACTACCCTGGTTCGGCAGCTCTGCGAGATCGTGTAGGTGGGAGCTACGCCGAGGTCAGACCACCGTCGACAACCATCACCGATCCCGTCGTGAACGAGGCGGCGTCCGAGAGCAGATACACCGCCGCTCCTGCGACCTCCGCTGGCTGAGCGTGGCGCGCGAGCGGGGTCCGGTTGACCACGTGGTCACGGAGCATCGGGTTCCCGACGATCGCGGCTGCGAACCTGGTCTCGACCAGCCCGGGGGCGATCGCGTTGACCCGGATCTGGGAGCCGCCGAGCTCGAACGCAAGGGTCTGCGTCATGCTGATCACCGCCGCCTTGGTCGCACCGTAGATGCCCTGCATCGGGGCCGCACGGATCCCGGCAACGCTCGCGATGTTGACGATCGAACCACCGCCACCTCGCGACCGCGCATGCTTGACGAGGGCGCGCGCGCCGTACAGGTAGCCGCGAACATTGACCTCGAACGTCTTGTCGATCGCCGCATCGGGCGTGTCGATCATGGGACCGAAATACGGATTCGTCGCGGCGTTGTTGACCCAGCCGTCGACGCGTCCAAGCTTCTCGACCGCTCTTGCGATCAGCGCTTCGACCTCGTCCGCCTTGCCGGTGTGGCAGGCCAGGGCGAGCGCTTTGCCGCCGAGCGAGCCCGCAACGCGATCGAGATCCGCTTGCTTGCGCGACGCGAGCACGACGTGAGCGCCGGCCTCGACGCAGGCGCGTGCGATCGCCTCGCCGATGCCACGACTCGCGCCGGTGACGACGATGACCTTGTCCTTCAGCATGACCGCGAGGCTATCACTCCTCGAGAATCGCGCAGTCCTGCTGGTGATGATGGCGGTTCGAGGCGCGGACCGAGGCCCACGCCAGCGAACAAGAAGCGCTGATCTAGAATCGGCCGGACAGCATCATGCCCGCCGTGCCGTCGCCGGCGGTCGGCGTGATCATCATGCTGCCGACGATATCGTTGCGGACGAGCACGCGCTTCTTCGTGGTGAGTCCGTAGTAGAGCAGGATCGCGCCCGTGGTCTGCGCGGCACCGAGACCGAACAGGAACACGCGCAGCGTCGCGAAATCGGTCTGCGCCATCTGGAGGAACGGACCAGCAATCGGGATCCACATCGCGGCGACCTCGTTGTCGCCGCTCGAGATGTCCGAACCGATCGCGGCGCTC
>JAYUYE010000518.1:0-4220 GCA_043752985.1 Myxococcales bacterium | reverse complement strand
TGTGCTTGGCGCGAAACACCGTGCCCATCGCACCCGACCCGATCTCTTCATCGATGAGGTAGCCAGCGACCACCGTGCCAATGAGGTCGAGGTTCTCGCGGTGCTCTACGCGCGTCTTGCCGCCCACGCCAAGGCGCGTCTTCTTGGCGTCGACCAAGGTGTCGCGACCTTCGCGCGGGCGTCGGCTCACGCCTCTGATGGTAGCCGTCGCCGGACCCAGCGGCTACGGTGCGCGAAGCATGGTGCATACGATCCTTACTCATCCGGGCGGGTCGCACAAAGACGACCTCCTCGCTGTCTGTGTGCTGGCGTCCTTACACGGCTGTCCCATCGTCCGCCGCGAGCCCACCCCGGAGGAGCTCGCGGATCCCGAGGTCGCGATCGTCGATATCGGCGGGGTCCACGACCCCGCGCGCCTGAACTTCGACCACCACCACTTCCCCCGCGAGCACCCTCCGACCTGCGCGCTCAGCCTGGTCCTCGACCACCTCGGGCTCTACCAGGACGCGCTGCAGTTCTGTGACTGGCTCGAGGTCGCGGAGTGGTTCGACTCGCGCGGTCCCAAGAAGACTGGCGAATGGCTCGGCGTCCCGCGGCGCGCGATCTCGCAGCTCAACTCCCCGATCGACATCACGCTGCTCCACCGGTTCGCGCAGAAGACGCGCGTCGAGCCGACCGATCCGCTCTACGCGTTCATGAAGATGGTCGGCGATGACCTGCTCGAGTACCTGCGGGTCGCGCGCGAGCGGCTCGACTTTGTCGGCGCGCGCGTTCAGCGCTGGACGATCCCGGCAGGCGACGACCAGGTCGAGGCGCTGTTCCTCCCGCGCACCGAGGCCGAGGCCGAGGAGCCGAGCTCGATGCTCGGCAGCTACATCCGCGCGCAGAAGCTCGACACCGTGATCCACGCGATCATTTATCCGGATCGCCGCGGCAATGGTTTCGGCATCGGCCGCTACGAGGATCATCCGAACCTCGATTTCTCGCGGGCCGAGGGCCAGCCCGACGTGCACTTCGCCCACAAGAGCGGTTTCATGTGCAAGACCACGGCGAGCGAGCCGGCTCGGCTCAAGGAGCTCGTCGCGATGGCGTGGAGGCGGCCTGCTCCGCGCTCGTGAGTCAGTGCGCGACTTGCGGAACGCTTGTCGAGCGTGTCGAGGCCGAGCTCGAGGCAGGACAAGCGCTGCCAGCCGAGGTGAGCCTGCTCGAGGCGATCGCCGGCGGGGCAGCGCGCCGCGGTCCAACGTGTGGCGATCGCCGGCGCGCTCGGCGATGGCTGGGAGACCGCGACGCTGGAGCGAGTCGATCGCGATCGCGGGGTCGCGGTGTTGCTCGCATCGACTGCGGTCGACCACCGAGCTCGAGCGCTGGCTCGCCGAGACCACGACGCAGAGCGTGCGTCACCTCGTACAAGGCATCCGCGCTCGCTGGTTCACACGCGACGTCGAGGCCGCGTTCGGCGCGGTGATGACCCGCGTCGGACGGTTCAAGGCCGACGAGGTGCTTCAGTGGGCCTCGCGCATCGAGCTGTTGCGCGCTGCCGCTCGCGTGGTTCGCACTAGATGACGCTGTCGCGTGCAGTGCGGCGCGTGCTCCTCGGCGTGTTGGCCGCGACGTTCGTCGGTGGCGCGATCTACCTGTGGCGGACCGGCGCGGTGACGCCGACCACGGTGGCGGCGTGGCTCGGGTCGCTCGGGCCGGCAGCTCCGGTGCTGTTCATCGCTGCGTTCGTTGCAGGTTCATTCGTCGGCCTACCGGGTATGGCGTTCGTGATCGGCGGTCGGCTCGCGTTCGGACCGTACCTCGGGTTCGCGGTCGGTTTCGGTGGCGGCATGCTCGCCGTCACCGTGCCGTTCCTCTTCGCGCGACGGATGCGGCGCGCCGGTTCGGATCCATGGCGGCCGACGCGGCGCCACCTCCGCCGCATGTTCGACCTGCTGGAGACCCACCCGTTTCGTGCGGTCCTCGCCCTGCGCCTCGTGCTGTGGTTCAACCCGCCGCTGAGCTACGCACTCGCGTTGACGACGGTGCCGCTTCGCACGTATGTCGCAGCGTGCGCACTCGCTCTCGCACCGGTGGTCGCGATCGCGATGGTCGCCACCGGCTGGTTGACCTGACCGCGCAACGAACGCACGAGGATCGATGGTTCCCGCTCGTTCCCGCCGGTTCCAGTCCCAGCTGGGGATGACGAGCCATGCCTGCGATGGGCAACCCCAGCCCGTCGCGTTCAACGTGATCCGATTCTCACCGCAAAATTCGTGTTACCACCGGGTGGGGGGATCCATGCGTCAGACCTGCTTCCTGATCTTGTCGGTGCTGGGCGCGTGCGGAACGTCGGAGCCCGGTAGCAGCACTCCAACCTGGAGTCCGCTGATCACCAAGTCGTGGTCGCTCGCTCCAGGCGGCGAGAAGTCCGACGATCTCGCGATCGTCACGCTCGACCGCGACGTCTACGTCGGCGGCATCCGTCCGATCGCGCCTGCCGGCACCCACCACACGCTGGTCTCGCGCGGCGAGTCGATCACCAGTCCGAACATCATCTACGCCTCTGGCGTCGGAACCAACGAACTGCAGTTCCCGGAGGGCACAGGCCTCAAGCTCACGGCGGGCACGTTGCTCGGGCTTCAGCTCCACGTGTTCAACACCACCGACTCGATGCTGTCCGGGGAGTCCGGCGTCGAGGTCCTCGAGGTCGATCCGGCAACAATCGTCGAGGAAGCGGACCTGATCCTCGCCGGCCCGCGAAACCTCGCCATTGCGCCGAGCGGGGCCACGACCCAGACCGGCACGTGCACCGCGACCGCGCGCCAGAACGTGTTCGCTCTGTTCCCGCACATGCATCAGCTCGGCACGCACTTCAAGACCACGCTGACCACCGGCGGGACCGCGCGCGTCATCCACGATGCGCCGTACACCTTCGACGAGCAGGCGTTCCTCCGGTTCGAACCGATCGCCCTCGCGCCCGGCGACAAGATCACGAGCGAGTGCACGTGGCTCAACACCACGAACCAGACGGTGACCTACGGTGAAAGCTCGACCACCGAGATGTGCTACTCGATCATGCTCCGCTACCCGAGCATCACGAGTGACGACGCGTTCTGCGACCGGTAGTCACGGCACGCGCAGCGCCCGTTCGACGGAGCTTTAGCCCCGGCTCACCGGGCCGGCGGCGGTCACGTTCGACGATGTCGCCGCGCTGCTCGGCCGCACCATCGGCGATCGGCGCGCGAGCATCGTTGGCCTTCGATTCGGGCAGGCGGAAGGTGTTGACCCGGGTTCCATGGCGCAGTTCGTCGCTGACGATCGAGACCTCTGGAGACCAGGAGCGGCTGCAGCACCGCCATTGGATTGACCGGGCATCGCTCGGTGCTTCCGCGGACCGAACGACGTCGTGACGGATCGAGTTACCGAGGGAGCGCGGCGGCCAGCTCACGGAGAACGGCGACCAGCTTGGAATTGGAATCGACGAGCGCGGCAAATGGCAGGTCGTCGAGGCGCGTGTTCGCGGTCATGCTCGTCCGCGCTTCTTCGCGCGCCCATGCCCCCACGCGGTCGCGAATCGTCTGCACGGCGGGTATCTCGAGCAGGTCGAGCGCGTCCTCGAGCTCGGCGCGGGCACGGTGTGCACGAGCGGAGACCTGCTGCGCGGCGGTAGAAAGCCGAGCGTCGTCGGGGCTGGCGGCCCGCACGTACGCCACCCTGGAGAGGTGATTGCGCGCACGGACGAGGTCGAACGCGGACGCGGAGATCGCGCGGATGTGCGGCGCCAGTTCGTTGAGGAACGGTGCCATCGCAGTATCGAGCGCGGCTCGCCATGCGTTCCAGTCGCTGGGAGCGCCCGGCAGTGACGGCACCGTGAAGCCGCGCGCCTTGGCGTCCGCGACGCTGGCTGCGACATCACGTGCAGCGGTCGTTCGTTCGACCGTCACCGCCTTGGCAGCGAACTTGATCGCATGGTCGAGCTTCTCACTGCGGCCTTCCTCGGGAACCTCTGCGAGGAGCACCGCGGTGTCCTGGATCGCCGCGAGTGAGGCTGAGGCGAGCGCGAGCTCGACCACGGAGGAAGCCGGGAGCCGCGCGGGCGACAACGCGATACTCGTCGACGGGGTGCGTGCCTGCGCCGCGTCTTGAGCGGCGACGTACTGATCGAACAGTGCGGAGATCCGTGCGCGCTCGTCGCTGATCGTCTGCCGCGGCGAGCGACCGCCGTGGGCCCACGC
>JAYUYE010000517.1:0-1550 GCA_043752985.1 Myxococcales bacterium | reverse complement strand
CGGCGCAGGCGATGCGGAGCTGGTACATGGGCTTGTTCCAGCTGCCGGGTGCGCGCTGGGTCGTTCAGCGTCCCGGTCTTCCACTGATCGATCGGCTGTGGCGCGCGTGGTCGCCACGACTCCGTCTGACCGAGGACCGCCGCCGCGAGCTGCATGCGTGCCTGCACGCGAGCCTGCCGGCGCCACTCGACTACTACCGGGCGATGGTGCGTCCGCTCTCGGGCTTCCGCGCCCGCATCCGCCGCGCGGCGCGCGTGATCGAGACGCCGCTGTTGCAGCTGCACGGTGCGGCGGACGGTTGCATCCTGCCGCCGAGCGCCGATGACTCACGCCGGTTCGTCGAGCGCGAGCTCGCCGTGCTGCCTGGCCTCGGCCACTTCCTCCACCTCGAGGATCCCGGTCAGCTCGCGTCGCGCGTCGCGGCCTGGCTCGCCTAGCGACGCATGTCGATGACGCGGCCCTCGCGGCGCGCCTGCTCCGCGGCGAACACCATGAGGTGACTCTCGAGGCTCTCGGCTGCACCTGACAGGATCAGCGCGGCGTCACCGGTCTCGATCGCCCCGACGAAGCCCGCCATCAGGCGCGCGTCGCCGCCGCCGTGACCCGTGGCCGCCGTGCCATCCGCGGCGACGTCGGTGCGGATCGTCTCGGTGCGATCCGTGAGGAAGTCGTGGACCTCGATCGTGGAGCCGTTGCCGAAGAGCTCGCCGCGCGTGCCGAAGATCCGGGTCTCGCGATCGCGCTGCCGGGTGAACCCGGTCATCGTGAAGGTCGCGGTCGCGCCGCTCGCGAACTGCATCGCGACGACCTGGTGATCGACGACGTCGTTGTCGCACGCGTACACGCACCGACCGTACGGGCCGGTGCGCAGCGCCTCGGTGACGCCGGCCTCGGTGAGATCCGTCGTCAGCACGTCGACGGGCCAGCCGATCTCGCCGGCGCGAACCCGGCCGAGGTAGATCTTTGCGGCCGAGTACGCGCAGTCAGGTTCGACCGCGCAGTCGAGGCAGCGATCGGCGGCGCCGGCCGGACGCGCGGCGGCGATGAAGTGCTGCAGGCTGCCAAACGACGACACCCGCAGGCATGGTTCAGCGACCACGTAGCGGATCCAGTCGAGGTCGTGGCTCGACTTGGAGAGCAACATGGGAGCGGAGCGGGCCTCGGCGCGCCAGTTGCCGCGCACGAACGAGTGCGCCTGGTGCCAGTACCCCACGGGCTCGAGGTGCGCGAGGCTGACGACCTGACCGATCCGGCCGGCGGCAATCAGTGCCTTGATGTGCTCGGTGTACCGCGTGTAGCGGAGCACGTGACCGACCGCGAGCAGCACGCCCGCGCGCTCGACGGCAGCGACGATCGCGCGGCACTCGCCGGGACTCGGTGCCATCGGCTTCTCGAGTAGCAGGTGATAGCCGCGCTCCGCGAACGCGATGGCGGGCTCGGCGTGGTGGACGTCGGGCGTTGCGATCACCACACCGTCCGCGAACTGCGTCCGGCTCGCGAGCTCGCGCCAATCGGCGACGACGACGCCTGGTGGAATGCCGTGCTCGCGC
>JAYUYE010000516.1:0-4227 GCA_043752985.1 Myxococcales bacterium | reverse complement strand
TTCCTCCGCTCGTCGTCCTCGGTGCGTCAACCGGCGGTCCGGACGCGCTCGCTCGCATCCTCACGCAGATTCCGGCGAGTCTGGGCGCCGCCGTCGTGATCATCCAGCACGTCGACCGCGACTTCGCACCGGGCCTCGCCGCCTGGCTCACCGACCGCACGCGGTTTCCGTGCGAGATCGCAGTCAGCGGAGATGGACCACGCGCCGGCGTTGCCCTGATCGCTGCGACCAACGATCACCTCGTGCTGACCTCGGCGCGGACGTTCCTCTACACGCCTCATCCGCGTGACTATCACTACCGACCCTCGGTCGACGTGTTCTTTCACAGCGTCGTGGAGCACTGGCCTGGACGTGGAATTGCCGCGGTCCTCACCGGGATGGGCCGCGACGGCGCAGACGGCTTGCGTGCACTGCGCGGCGCCCGCTGGACCACGATCGCGCAGGATGAAGCGAGCAGCGTGGTCTATGGCATGCCGCGCGCCGCCGCCGAGCTCGGTGCCGCGACCGAGGTCCTCGCCCTCGACTCGATCGGTGCGCACATCGCCTCGCTCGTGCGCTCGGGTTCGCCGCGACGAGCCTGAGCGAGCAGGCGACCAGGTCGTCGGGCATTCCCACGGGGGCGGATCGAACTCGCGCCGCAGGTGCTCGAGGAACTGGCAGACACCGAGATCATCGGTTCAAAACGACACCGGGAAATTCCATCGACGACTTCTCATTTCGGAACTGGATTGAGTAACGTTTGTGATCAGGGGATCGCGGGTGGCGATTCCCCTCGTATGTTCACAGGAGAATCATGAGCAGAGCATCCCGACTACTGAGTGCAGGCCTCACCACGTTCGCGTTCGGGGGAACCGCCGTGGCGCAGGATGCGCCAGCTGGCGATGGCACGGAACCGGCTGTGACCGAGCCCGTGAGCGCGCCGGAACCTGTGACGGCTCCGGGTCCCACAGCGACACCTGCGCACGAGGAGGTCAAGCCCAAGGACGAGGTGGCCCCCGCCGCACCCTTCACGATCACCGGGTTCATCAACACGACGTACAACTTCAACTTCAACAATCCCAAGAACGGTTCGAATCCGTTCTGGGCGTACAACTCGCAGCATAACAGTCTGCTACTGAACGCTGCCCACCTGGTCATGGCCGGCACGGTGGCCGAAGGCCTGACCTGGACCGTGGAGATCGACGCGGGCGCCGATGCGCAGGCAAACACCTACGCGAACATCGTCGGAACGGATCCGATGGGGGCACCGGTCACGTCGAGAGAAACCATCGACGTGCAGGAGGCCTACGGCGTCTACACCAAGGGCAAGTTCGGGGTGAAGGTCGGCAAGTTCGTGACGTACAACGGGATCGAGGTGATCGAATCGCCTCTCAATCCGACCATTTCGCGCGGCTTTCTGTTCGGGCTTGCCGAGCCGTTTTATCACACGGGTGGCGTCGTGATTTTCCAGGCGACCCCCGAGGTGGATGTTCACGTGGGCGTCGTCCAGGGCTGGGACGTCCTCGTCGACAGCAACCGCGGCAAGATGGGCGTGTTCAAGGTCGGGCTCACGCCGAATGACAAGCTTGCAGTCGCGATCTCCGGCTACGTCGGGCCCGACCTTCCTGGAAACAACAGTGACGCGAGATTCAGCGTCGACGTGACCGGCGTGATCAAGCCGAACCCCAAGGCGCACATCTGGTTCCAAGGGAACTTCGGAAAAGAATCCGGGACGGATGCGCCGAAGTGGTACGGCGCCGGAGTGCAACCCGTCTTCCACCTCAGCGACAAGTTGAGTCTGGGAGCGCGTGCCGAGTTCTTCAAAGACGACGGCGGTGCGCGCACAGGTGGTGACCGCCAGCTGGTCAACATCTCGCTGGCCCCGTCGTACACGTTCGTCAAGGGATTCACGATGCGCGCAGAGGCCCGCGTCGATATCTCTGACCAAGAGGACTATCAAGACGGCGATGGCGGCGGAAAGAAGAACCAGGTCGCGGCGCTGGTCGACGCGACGTACTCGTTCTGAACCGACTGGTTGGCCTCGGCGCTGTCGTTTCACGAGGGCATCGGTGTCACCGGTGCCCTCGTTTCATCTATGATTAAGGGATGCTACGTGCACCATCCCTCCTCCTCCTCGCCCTGACGATTGCCGTCCCCGCCGTCGCCGTCCCCCGAGACGCGTCTGCGGAAACCAAGAAGCAAAAGAAGACCCGGGAGAAAAAAGAGGCGGAAGACAAGGAAAAGGCTGACGCCGAAGCCGCTGCGGCCGCGGAGGCCCAGGCCGCTGCCGACGCCGAGGCGGCTGAGAAGGCAGCTGCCGAAGCCGCGGCCGCGCCGCCCGAGCCGGCCCCCGAGCCGGCCCCGGTGGTCGAGGTCTCGACCGAAGGCGCGACCGCTGGCTCGTGGTCCATGTCGATCATCGACCGCCCGCTCAATCTCCTGAAGGGCATGATCCGCGTCGACGCGGACCTCGGGATCCTCAAGATCAACATCCCCGCCATTCCGCCCGCCACGTCGGGTTCCTCGTTGACGGGCGTCGCCCTCGGCGTCGGCGCTGGCTACGGCATCAGCGACAAGCTCGAAGCGGGCGTCAGCTACGCGATCTCGCTCAAGGAGTTCGAGGCCAAGGGCCCGCTGTCGCTGTACGGTCTGTTCAATCTCGTCCACAGCGACAAGATGCGGATCTCGGCGGGCGCGTCGTTCGGCTACAACCTCGCCTCCGAGAAGATCGGCATCGGCGCGGGTCTCGCGTTCCAGTACCACCTCGCCCCGAAGATGATGGTGTTCATGACGCCGACGCACCTCTCGATCGGACTCGATCCGACGGTGGCGGCGATCAACCTCCCGGTCGGCTTCGGGTTCCAGGCCACGCCGAACATCTTCGCGTACGCGGAGACGAACCTGTTCGACATCGGTCTCAAGCCGTCGGGCTCGGCGTTCATCTTTGCGGACCGCACGCCGTTGACGGTCGGTGGCTCGTACTCGCCGTCGAACAAGATGGACCTCGGCGCCTCGATCAACGCGTCGAACCTCCCCGACATCGCCGACCTGTTCGTGATCACGGTGTACGCGCGCCTCTACTTCGGCTCGGTGCCGACGAGCGGTGCGGCGGCGGCGACGGTGGTGACCGATCCGACGACCGACGCGCCTCCGGCCGAGTAACCACTCGAACGACGCTTCCTTGCTAGAGAGGGCATCGGCTGACACCGGTGCCCTCGTTTCATTTACCCTGCAGGCATGCGCGCGTCCTCGCTTCTGATCCTCGCCCTCGCGATCGCGGTCCCCTCGCCTGCGGTCGCGGACAGCAAGGCCGAGAAGGCCGAGAAGAAGAAGAAGAAGGCGAAGAAGGCGAAGGCCGACAAGGCGCAGGAGAAGGCCGATCTCGAGGCAGCCGAAGCCGAGGCAGCTGCCGCCGCCGCAGAATCCGAGGACGCGAAGCCCGATGCGGCCGCGGATGCCGATGCGCTCAAGACCAAGGCCGACATCGACGCCGAGGGCGAGCCAGCGAAGGCCGACGCCGAGGCGCCGAAGCCCGAGGAGACCGAGAAGGTCGCGGGCGAGGCGCCGGAGACCGTCGTCGGGTCCGGGTATCCGTCGGTGACGATCGGCAGGGGCCGGCTCGTGATCTCCGGCTCGACGATCAACATCAACATGTCGGCCGGCGCCGTGGGCAAGCCGGTCTCGCTCGCACCGTCGGTCTGGTACGGCATCAGCGACAAGCTCTCGGTCGGACTCACGCACGACGGTGGCACGACCGGCTTGTCGCCCCGCCCCGGGATCCGGGTGACCACGATCGAGATCGGTACCGTCATCGACACCGAAGTCTCGGGCGTCGGTATCTGCATCACCGGCACAGGCGACGGGAACTGCGCGAAGCCGTACGACAATGTCGGCGCTGACTTCCTGATCGGTGTCGCGAGCGGCAAGCTCGGCTTCGCAGCGCATGTTGGTGTCGACATCCTCAGCATCGATCAGATGACGCTCGGCGCTCGGGTCGGCGGCCTCGGCCGCTACGCGCTCGCGAGCAAGCTTGCGCTCGTATTCGACCCACGCGTCCAGATCGGCATCACCGACCGCGACTTCAATGGCGACGCCCTCGACGTCCCGCTGTGGGTCTGGTTCGAGCCGTCGCCGACGCTCGGCGTCTATCTCCACACCGGGATCGCCGGTCCGCTCGACGGCTTCGGCGACGCGTTCAGTGTTCCGATTGGCGTCGGCGCCAGCATCCGCGCGGGCGCGAAGCTCACC
>JAYUYE010000515.1:0-4231 GCA_043752985.1 Myxococcales bacterium | reverse complement strand
TAGCCGGCGACCACGTCGTCGCGATGAATCCAGGGCATGAACTGCCGGCCGTGACCGATCCGGCCACCGACGAAGAACTTGAACGGCGTGGTCAGCTTATCGAGTGCGCCGCCCGGTCCGAGCACGAGGCCCGTGCGCATGAGAACCACGCGAACGCCGTGCGCGGCGGCAGCGAGCGCCTCTTTCTCCCAGTCGCGGCACACGCGCGCCAGGAATGATTCGCCGGGTGCGTCGGTCTCCGGGACCGCATCGTCGTCGAAGTCATCGGTGTCGACCGCGAACGGGTAGTAGTCGGTGCCCGATGCGGAGACCAGGACCTTGGGCCGCGAGGTCGCGGGCAGTGCAGCGATTCCCTCGACGAGGGTGCGCGTCGCCTCGACCCGGCTGTCGCGAACGATCTGCTTCTGGCGTGCGTTCCAGCGCTTGGCGCCGACCGATTCTCCCGCGAGGTGAATCACCGCGTGCGCATCTGCGAGCGCCGCCGTCCACGGGCCTGGCTGTTCGAGATTTGCGTCGACTGCGGTGACGTCGCCGAGCGCCGCCTTCGCCTTCGCCGCGTTGCGCGACAGCACGGTCACGCGATGACCTGCCGCCTGCAGCGCGGGAATCAGCGCCGAGCCGACGAAGCCGGTCGCTCCCGTGACGACGATCTTCATGATGATTCGATGTCCTTGGCGTGGTGCGGTTACACGATTGCGGGTGCGCCGCGACCCGGGCGCACGGGATTGGCAATCCGATCTGCGACAAACTGCTTCGCGAGCCGGCAGGCGTCGACGAGCGGCAGGCCAAGCGCGAGGTGCGTCGCGATCGCCGACGACAGCGCACAGCCCGTGCCGTGGACGTCTGCGGTCGCGATCCGCGGCCCTGCGAGGTACTCGACGCCGCCCGCGTGGCACAGGACGTCGACGGACTGGTCGGTACCGAAGTGTCCGCCCTTGACCAGCACCGCCACCTTCGCCATCTCGGAGAACCGCGTTGCCGCCGCGGCAGCCTCCGCGAGGTTCATGACCTCGGTCCCGATCAGCAACCCGAGCTCCTCGGCGTTGGGAGTGATCAGGGTGAGGTGACGAGCGAGGCGCTGCAGCGCTTCCGCGAGCATCTCGCGCGGAGATCCCGTGAACACGCCGTCGCCCTGGGTCGGTGCCACGACCGGATCCCAGACGACCGGCGCCTGGGTCAGCGCGAACTGCTCGTCGAGCTCGCGGAGCACGGCGCCCGAGCCGAGGATGCCGACCTTGATCGCCTTGACCTCGACGTCGGTGAGAAGCGCGTTGAGCTGCGCGCCGAACACATCAGCGTCGACCTCGTGGCACGAGCGCATTCCGAGCGTGTTCTGCACGGTGAGCGCGGTGACGGCACCGACCGGGCGCCCCCCGAGCGAGCTGACGACGCGCACGTCGGCGAGAAATCCCGCGCCGCCCGAGGGGTCGAGGCCCGAGCAGATCAACACGTCCGGAGCGGACGACGGCGGTGCAGCGTCGCGGTCGGGGGAGCTCATATCAGCCATCGAACGCCGCGAGCCCCGTGACGTCCTGGCCGATCACGAGCGTGTGGATGTCGTGCGAGCCCTCGTAGGTGTAGACGCTCTCGAGGTTCAGCATGTGACGGCCGCACTGATACTCGTCGGTGACGCCGTTCGCACCGAGGATGTCGCGTGAATCGCGAGCGATGTCGCGCGCGATCGAGCAATTGTTACGCTTCGCGAGCGAGATCTGCGCGGGCGTCAGCTTGTCGGCCTCCTTGAGCCGGCCGAGTCGGAGGCAGAGCAACTGCGCCTTCGTGATCTCGGTGACCATATCGACGAGCTTCTTCTGCACGAGTTGATAGCCCGCGATCGGCCGGCTGAACTGCACGCGATCCTTCGCGTACGACAGCGCCTCGTCGTAG
Organism: Myxococcales bacterium; assembly: GCA_043752985.1. Classification (GTDB taxonomy): domain Bacteria; phylum Myxococcota_A; class Polyangia; order Haliangiales; family Haliangiaceae; genus JABFXX01. The sequence continues at coordinate 2,344 of JAYUYE010000515.1, read as the reverse complement.
CAGGACATCGCCGCGCCGACGACCCCGTAGCAGATGCCGAACCGCGCCTGGGTCAAGCACGACAAGGGGCCGCGCATGCCGCTGACGCCCGGGAGCACCGCGTCCTCGCCGACCTCGCAGTCCTCCATGTGCAGCTCGCTGGTGACGCTCGCGCGCAGCGACCACTTGCCGTGGATGTCCGTGGCGGTGAAGCCCTTGGTCTTCGTCGGGACGAGGAAGCCGTGGACCTTGCCGTCGAGCTTGGCCCACACGAGCGCGACGTGCGCCACCGAGCCGTTCGTGATCCAGCGCTTCGTGCCGTTGAGGCGATAGCCGCCCGCGGTCTTGGTCGCCGTGGTCAGCATTCCGTTCGGGTTCGAGCCGAAGTCGGGCTCGGTCAGGCCGAAGCAGCCGATCATCCGACCGGCGGCCATCTCGGGCAGGTACTTCTGCTTCTGCGCCTCCGAGCCAAACGCCCAGATCGGATACATGACGAGCGAGCTCTGCACCGAGACGAACGAGCGAATTCCCGAGTCGCCGCGCTCGAGCTCCTGGCAGATCAAGCCGTACGCGGTCGGTGAGATGCCGGCGCAGCCGTAGCCGGTCAGCGAAGGACCGAGGAGGCCGATCTCGCCGAACAGGGGTACGAGCTCGTGCGGGAACGTCCCGGCCGACCAGTGCTTGCCGATCGTCGGCATCACGCGCGAGGTCACGAGCTCGCGCACGGTGTCGCGCACCATGCGCTCCTCGTGGGTGAACAGCTCGTCGATGCCGTAGTAGTCGAGGCCTGCGTACGCCATGGGCGGGGGTATAGCTCATCCGGCCCAGAAACTGGCGCGCCGTGCGTCGCCCGTCATACTCGCGAGATGCGGCTCGCCGTGGCTCTCGTGTGCGTGTGGACCTCCCTGGCCGCTGCTTCCCCTGCCGAGGATCTCGGCGCGGCCTTTCGGGCCTACGATGCCAATGATCTCGCCGGTGCACGCGACCAGCTCGCGAAGCTCGACGACACGTCGATCCAGAACCGGGATTATCTGTGGTGGCTGCGCGGCATGGTCGCCCTCCGCAGTGACCGCCCTGCCGAGGCGCGCCTCGCGTTCGAGAAGATTCCCGGTGGCTCCCGGTTCGCGCGCGAGGTGCCGTGGCGGCTCGCCGATGTTGCGTGGGCCCGTGGTGACCTCGCCGAAGCCGCGACAGCGTACGCGAAGCTGATCGCCATCGCCGGAGCCGGCGATCTGGGCGATGTCGGCACCGCGAAGTTCCGGATCGCGGAGAGCAAGACCGGCACGGCCGCACTCGCGGCGTATCGCGTCATCGTGATCGAACATCCTGCACATCCGCTCGCGGCGCGCGCGCAGGCAAAGCTCGTCGAGCTCGGAGCACCGCCGCTGACGCACGCCGATCGGATCGAGCGCGCGAAGCAGCTGACCGCCGCGCACCTGTGGGACGAGGCGATCGCCGAGCTCTCGGTGCTGCCGAGCAAGCTGCCGACCGAGCTCGCACGCCAGCGTGACTACTGGCTCGGCACGACCTTGTTCAAGATGCGCAGGCGCTACGGCGATGCCGGCAAGCTCCTGCTCTCGGTCTACAAGGACATGGGGGGATCGGCCGCGGAGGCGATGTTCCAAGGGGCGCGTGCGCTGTCGCGCGCCGACAAGGACGACGAGGCGATCGTCTGGTACCGCAAGGTCGTCGCCGCGTATCCCGGCTCGGCGTACGCCGAGGAGGCCGCGTTCCTCGCCGGCTGGCTCGAATTCAACCGCGGCAAGTACAAGGACTCGATCGCGCCGCTCGAGGCGTCCCTCAAGAAGTATCCGAAATCGAAGTGGGTCGATGACGCGCTGTGGAACCTTGGCATGGCGCACTACTTCTTGGGCGAGTGGGACAAGGCGCGGACCCGGCTCGACGCACTGGCGAAGCGAGGTGGCTCCCTCGAGGGCGGCAAAGGTATGTACTGGCTCGCGCGGATCGACGAGAAGCTCGGCGGCAAGGCGCCCGCGACGGTCGGCTATACCGCGACGATCAAGCGCTACCCGTTCTCCTGGTACGCGCTGCTCGCGCACGCCCGCCTCGAAGCGCTCGGCACAAAGCTCTCACCGTTCGGGGTCGCCGACGCCAAGCCGCGGGGCTCCAAGCTCTCGGCCACGGTCGACGCGTCACTCGCGAGCGATGAGCTGATCGCGCGCGCCGACGAGCTGATCGCCGCGGGCCTCGGGATCGATGCCGGCCAGGAGCTCGCACGCGGCGAGCGCCCGTTCCTCAAGCGCCACGATCGCGGCGCTGCCTTCGCGATGTTGCTCGATCGCTATCGCAAGGCCGGCAACTTCAATCGGCCGTGGATGCTCGCGATCAGCTATCACGGCGGCGC
>JAYUYE010000514.1:0-1556 GCA_043752985.1 Myxococcales bacterium | reverse complement strand
TCCTCGTCGGCGTTCGCCTCGACGTTCCGCTTGATCACCGCACGGGCGCGCTCGAGCTCGCCCGCCGTGAAGCCGTGGCGCTCGACGCGCAGCGTCTCGGTGAACAGCGCGCGCAGCGTGTCCTCGGCCTTGCCGCCCTTGACCTGCGCGATGCGCGAGAACATGTCGATCTCGCGACCCATCGGCTGGACGCCGACGGCGGCAAACGAGAACGCTGCTTCTTTGCGGCGGCCGAGCGCACCGAGGCGCTCGTTGACGATCTGGCCGTAGATCTGCTCGGCCACGATCCGGCGAAAGTCCTTCACGCTGCCTTCGCCACGGTGTGGGAACAGGTTGTTGACCGTGATGAACGCCATCGGCAGTTCCTTGTCGGTCACGATCGAGACGCGGGTGCCGTCAGCCTTGGGCACTCCGGCATCGGGGCGCGGGCGCGCCTTGTCGGGATTCTTCAGGTCGCCGAACCGCGCCTGGATCTCCTTCTCGATCGCGGCGGGGTCGATGTCACCCACGGCGATGACGGCCATCAGGTCCGGGCGATACCAGTCCTTGTAGTAGCGAACGAGCGCGGCCTTCGGTGCGCCCTTGAGGATCTCGGGCAAGCCGATCGGCAGCCGATCGCCGTAGCGCGAGCCCTTGAGCAGCACCTTCGCCTGCTTGTCGAACACGCGCATCGCGGCGCCGCGGCCGAGGCGCCACTCCTCCATCACCACGCCACGCTCCTTCTCGACTTCCGCCTGATCGAACGTGATGTTGCCGGCCCAGTCGCGAAGAATGTCGAGACCCTTGCCGATGAACTCCTTGTTGTCGGTCGGGACCGTGAGCTTGTAGATCGTCTCGTCGAAGTCCGTCGATGCGTTGAGATCAGCGCCGAAGCCCATCCCGATCTTCTCGAGGTAGTTGATGATCTCGGCCTTCGGAAAGTTCTTCGTTCCATTGAACGCCATGTGCTCGTCGAAGTGCGCGAGGCCGCGCTGATCGTCGTCCTCCTGCACCGAGCCAGCGTTGACAGCGAGCCAGAGGAACGCGCGACCCTCGGGCTTGCCGTGCTTGAGGATGTAGTAGGTCAGCCCGTTCGCGAGCTTGCCCTTCTTGACCTCGGGCCACAGCGGTAGCACGGGGTCGTCGCCGGTCGGGATCGGGGCCACGTTGTCCGTGGTGCCGACCGGCGTCCCACCGGAACCGGGGCCCGGGCCGGGAGACGGCGTGGGCTTGGAGCCGCCGCACGCGACGAGCGTCGCGAGGGCGAGAGTGAGCAGGCGTCGGGTCCACATGGCGGCGACCTTGCCACGGGGCGCGCGCCGGATCGACTGTCGGGGCTGTCAGCTTGCCGGCGGGATCACAAGTCCGGGGAGCGAGGTCGTCATGCCTCGGATCCGGATCACCCCTGCGCCACCACCGCCACCCCGAGGTTGGCGGCGTATCGACTGTCGACGCGGATCGCGACACAGCCGGGCCGATAGCAGCCGGTCAGCGCGAGCGCGGTGAAGGCGGCGCGGTCACTTCTTGACGTGGGAAAGTACGTCGAACAGCGACGCCAGCTCGTCCTCTTTTTTTGC
>JAYUYE010000513.1:0-4235 GCA_043752985.1 Myxococcales bacterium | reverse complement strand
TGCTCTCTCTTGCTCAGTGCGGGGTCCACTGGATGGTCGACAGGTCGATGCCGTCTTGGTGCATCTCCCACAGGGGTGACAGGGTGCGCAGCCGCTCGACGCTCTTGACCACGATCTCGGTCACGTAATCGACCTCCTGCTCGGTGTTGAACCTACCGAGTCCGAACCGGATCGATGTGTGTGCGAGCTCTTCGCCGACGCCGAGAGCGCGGAGCACGTAGCTCGGCTCGAGCGAGGCTGACGTGCACGCCGAGCCCGAGGACACGGCCACATCCTTGAGCGCCATCAACAGCGACTCGCCTTCGACGAACGCGAACGAGATGTTCATGTTGCCGGGAAGCCGGTGCTCCATCGAGCCGTTGACGTAGGTGTCGGTCAGCTTCGTCGTGATGCCACGATACAAGCGATCACGCAGCGCGCGCAGCCGGATCGCCTCGTCGGCCATCTCCGCGTTCGCGATCTCCGCGGCCTTGCCGAACCCGACGATCATCGGGACGGGCAACGTCCCGGAGCGCATGCCGCGCTCGTGGCCGCCACCGTCGATGATCGGATCGATGCGAACGCGCGGCTTGCGGCGGACCCAGAGCGCGCCGATGCCCTTGGGGCCGTACATCTTGTGAGCGGTCAGCGACGCGAGATCGATCTTGGCCTTCTCGACGTCGAACGGAATCTTGCCGGCGCCTTGCACCGCATCGGTGTGGAACAGGCACTTGGGGTTGCGCGCCTTGATCGCGGCGCCGATCGCCTCGATCGGCTGGATGACGCCGACCTCGTTGTTCGCGAGCATGACGCTGACGAGGATCGTCTTGTCGGTCATCGCGGCGACGATCTGCTCGGGGGTGACGAGGCCGTCCTTCGCGGGCTGCAGGTACGTCACCTCGAAGCCCTCGCGCTGGAGGCGCTTGCAGGTGTCGAGGATCGACTTGTGCTCGGTCTCGACGGTGATGATGTGGTTGCCCTGCTTCTTGAGGAAGCTGGCCGCGCCCTTGATCGCGAGGTTGTTCGCTTCTGTCGCGCCGGACGTGAAGACGATCTCCTTGGCGTCGCCACCGATCAGCGCTGCGATCTGAGCGCGTGCGTTCTCGACCGCCGCTTCCGCCGTCCAGCCGAACGAGTGGTTCCGGCTCGCCGCGTTGCCGTAGTGGTTCGTGAAGAACGGCAGCATCGCGTGCACGACGCGCAGGTCAACGGCCGTCGTGGAGTTGTTGTCCATGAAGATTGGAAGGTTCAGGCCTTCCGGTGCGACGACTTCGATCGGTGACTTGGCTGCGGACATCAGTTGTTTCCTTCGCGGTACAGAACCGTCACGGGTACATCGAATGCTTTGTCTTTGGTTGGCGGCTCGTCACCGCGACGCGAGAGTCCGGCGAACAGCGGAGGCGCCTCGCCCTTGTGATGACCGTTGTGATCGCAACTGCCGCATGCGGTCGGCGCGTGCTCTTCGCTGCACGTCTGGCAGGAGTCGAGGTACGCGACGGCCTCGTTGAGATCGTTCTCGATCACGTGGAGCTGGGTGATCTGCTCGCGGATCTGCGTCTGCTTCTCGGTGAACAGCGCACGCACGCGGGAGGTCGCCTCGCGGCCGGTACCGGCACCCTGGAAGTCCTTCACGAACCCCTGGATCTCGGCGAGCGTGAACCCGATCGCCTGGAGCTTCACGATCCAGTGAATCCGATCGATCGCATCGGCGCCGTACATCCGGAAGCCGCCCTCGGACCGCGACCGCGGCTCGAGCAGGCCGAGCTCCTCGTAGAGGTGCATCGCGCGAACGGTCTTGCCGACCGCCTTCGCGAGCTCTCCAACGCGCATCAGCTTGTCCTGGGTGGGGGGTTCCATGGTCTCCGGCCTAACCCTCACGCTTACGTAAGGTTGGGTCCATCTGTCGGGACTATGGGAGCTTGGAAGACAGGTGTCAAGACCAACCCTCACGTTTACGTACGGGTCGTTATCATGCCAAGTACCTGATCATACAGGCACGGCGCACTCCCCGCTGCGTCTCTAGAGAAGGCGATGACGATCGCGCTCGTCATCCTTGCGGATATGGCTCCACGGCAGAGCCTCGCTCGCTTCCATCGGGTTCGTCGGCTTCTTCTGAGTCGTGATCGGCCGCGGGTTCTTCGGGTCCTGTTCGTCGTATTCGCGCATGGCTGTTCGCACCGACTGCATCTCGTGTGCCTCAGAAGGAAGTTCGGAGAATTCGTGCAGTGCCGGAAAACCATCACGCAAGACGCCGCCACTCGTGTTGCCTTGATCCAATCTCGCCCATTGTGCAGCGAGCGGGACGACACGGTGTGCCGCGACGCGCGGTGCTTGTTGCTGCCCGTCGCGCCGGATCGCTCGTCGTCACAGTGATTCGCTCAGGCGCGCGGTGAGACCGCGGCGCGCACGCAGTCACGCGCGTCAGTTCGCGGTCGCGACGGCTTCGAACGCGCGAATCACGGTGACCTTGATCTGACCGGGGAAGGTCATCTCTTCGGAGATCTGACTCGCGATCTCCGTCGACATCTCGACCGTCGTCAGGTCATCGACGTCGCGCTCGTGGACGTAGACGCGGAGCTCCCGGCCACCGTGCACGGCATGCGCATGCGAGACGCCGCGCCGTGATGCGCCGATCCGCTCGAGGTCCTCGACCTTCGCAGTGAACCCTTCCGCGAGCTCGCGGCGTGCTCCCGGACGCGCACCACTCATCGCATCCGACGCCGCGACGAGATATGCGTAGACCGAGTTGCACGGCTCATCCGCGTGGTGCGCGCCGATCGCATTGGCGACGAGCTCGGGTTCGCCGAGCCGCCGCGCGATATCCGCGCCGATCACGGCATGCGAGCCCTCGATCTTGTGCGTCAGCGCCTTGCCGATGTCATGCATCAGCGTGGCGCGCCGCGCGAGCTTCTCGTCGAGGCCCATCTCCGCGGCCATCATGCCGGCGAGGTAGCTCGATTCGACCGCGTGCCACCACTGGTTCTGCGTGTAGCTCGTACGGAAGTTCAGCGCACCGACGAGCTCGACGATCTCGGGATGCGGCTTCTGGATGCCGAGGATCTGGAACGCGCGCTTGCCGAGTGCGCGGATCTCTTGGTTGAGGTTCTCGCGACCGCGGCTCGCCCAGCCCTCGGGATCCTTGCGCGCGTCGTCGATCGACTCCGGCTTCTTGATCATCCGGTTGATCGCGCGCCGGACGAACTCCTTGCCGACGCCGTCGAGACCATCGAGCCGGATCGCATCCTTGTCCTCGTTGACGAGCAGCTGGACACCCGCCACGTTCTGGATCGCGAGGTGGAGTGCGCCGCCGTTGTCGAGCAGGATGCCGACGAGGTCGGGCCCGATCCGCAGGTTGTTGACCGCGCGCTCGGTCATGTAGTGATGGTGATAGCGGGTCGCCGCAATCTCCATAACGCGCTTCGCTTCGCGATCGTGTGCCGGATCGGCAGCGGTCTGATCGATCGTGCGAACGGCATCGGACGCGCGCGCGCGTGCATCGTCGAGCCACGCCCGGCTCATCCGCTCGATCAGCTCGCTCGAAGCGACGCCGGCTCGGGTCTCGAGCTGGGTCCGCGCGCCCTGGTAACTCGTGCGCGCGTCGTTCTCGAGACCGGTCGCGCGGTCGCGGCGCGACTGGACGTCCTTGGTCACGGCGTCGAGCGCGGCCTCGCGCTGCTCGATCACGTCCTCGGTGCCCGCGAGGTTCGACTCCGTTCGCACCACCGCGTCCTCGCGCTTCTGCAGCGAGGCTTCCTTCGCAGCAAGCTCGTCGTCTCCACGCGACCGCAGCTCGAGCACCTCGGTCCGGGCTGCGGTCTCGAGCGCCCGGCGCTGCGCCGCCGCCTCGAGCTCGGCCGCCTTGACCTGCGCGGCGGTCTCGCCACGCGCCGTGTCGACGACCTTGCGCGCGGTCCGGCTCGCCTCGGCGGCTGCCGCACGCATGGCGAGAACCGCGGTGACCACCGCGATCACGACGCCGGCAATGAGTGCGACGACCATCGGGGCCAGCATAGCCGAGGACGGCAGCCCCCGACAGCTCCCCGACACCCCACGAGCTCGTCCCCGGCGCTGCGCGGGGTTAGCCGAGCACACGCCGTGCTGAGACAAAGTCTCCGGCAATAAGATCTACCTTGTGCTTCACGTCGTCGGTAGACATTTGCTTCATGAGTGCGTTGTATTCTGCTTCTGTCAGAGGTACTGGCTGTGTACCACTACCAACGAAGCCAGTCACGCGCGGCGTGTTGCGCACCACGAAC
>JAYUYE010000512.1:0-1558 GCA_043752985.1 Myxococcales bacterium | reverse complement strand
ACGCGCGCACGGGTGGCGACTTCGTCACCGAGTTCTCGGTGCGCGTCGAACGCGCGGGACAGGTGGTCTCGACCGGCAGCGTCGAGGTCACGAGCGCGAGCGGCACCATCGCCCTCGTTTACAACGCGGCCGACAACGAGCGCTGGGGCGGCACCGCTCCGCGCTACGACGAGGTCTACATCCTCGATGTCGAGGCCGGCGCCGACAACCTGCTCGGGGTCCGCGTCGACGGACCGGACGTCCACTACTTCACGGCGCCGACCGCGGGCGCGACGGTTGACTCGACCCTCCCGCTGCCCATCGCCTGGGCGTCCGACGATAGCGCCGATTCGGCGTCGGTGCGCGCCGACAACATCGAGCGCGTCGCGATCGGCGACACCGGGAGTTACTCGCTCGCGCCGGGCGCGCTCAAGGCCAAGCCCGATCAAGCAGAGACCAACGACCTCGAGCTCCGGCGGACCAACCGGATCTCGCCGCGCGGCGGCGCGGGAGGCTCGGAGTGGGTCGTCACGATCGAGAACGCGATCGAGGTCGTCGCGCAGCCCAACCCGGCTCTATAAGTTTGTCGCACGCGCGTACGGGCGCGCACCAAATACCGCGAAGTTGTTCAGCTCTCCCATCTGTGTGCACGATCCAGCGATGGGCTTTCTCGACGTGTTCAAGCGCGGACGTAGCAGTGTCCTTCTGGGATCGCGCCAGTTCTCGCTCACCATCGCGGGCTTCGGAATCGAAGCGAAGCCTCGACTCCCGGCGACGGCGGCTCACCTCATCGATGGAATGATCGTGTTCGGTCCGTACGACGTCGCTGCTGCGCGCGCGCTCGGCGAGATCAAGAACGTGCTGATCAGGCCAGGCACGTCGCCGACGGGCCTGCTCGCGCGCCACGCGCTCTCGGAGAACAGCATCGTCACGTACTCGAGTGCAGAGCGCGGCTCGACGCAGCTCGTGCTCGGCACCGGCATGCGCGACTTCGATCCGGTGCTCGAGAGCGTCAAGGTCGCCGACCATCCCGCGCAGTGGCGGATCATCACCGACGATCACGAGATCGTCTGGCCCGCGACGATGGTGCTCCGCGTCGACGGCAACCTCGCCAACCGGACGGGTCCCTACGAGCTAGCGCTCGACGGATCGCTGGACAACGTGATCACGTTTCACGGACCGTTGATCGGCGAGCGCATCCCGCGCCCCGAGCAGCTGCTGTCTCCGGGCCAGAGCTGGGGTGAGTCGGGCTCCGTCGACGGTATCGTCAAGACGGTGCGGTGGTTCACCGTCGGTCACACGCTCGGAGAGATCACGACGCTCCTGCGCTACTACCTCGTTCCGATCGATCGCGATGCGATCTATCTGCTGCGCGCGCAGTCCACGCCGGAGAGCGCGCCCGCGATGTTCGGCGCCGCGGACTTCGTCGCCCGCTCGCTGCGCCCGCGCTTCTAGTCGACCTCCGCGGGATCCCACCCGGTCGTCAGGTTCTCTTCGAGACCGTCGAGCTGCTCGAGCTGCGCCGCATCGAGCGTGAAGTCGAAGACGCAGTGGTTCTCGATGATGCGTTCCAGCCGGA
>JAYUYE010000511.1:0-4238 GCA_043752985.1 Myxococcales bacterium | reverse complement strand
TATCCGCTGCGTTGACCCCGTTCTGGCGTGATCGATCGGGCGGGCGCATCGTGCGGAGCGATGAGCGACACGAAGATCACATGGCGCCGGCGGGTAGCAAGCTGGCGCGCGAGCGGGCAGACGGCTGACGCGTTCGCGGCGGCCCATGGCGTCACCGCGTCGACGCTGCGCTGGTGGGCGTCTCATTTGAAGCGCGAGGTAGTAGCGACGCCACCGGCGGAGGCAGCCCCACTGGTGCGCATGGCTCGGGTGATCCGCGCGCCGTCGTCGTCGACGTCGCGCGGCGCAGTCGTCATCGACGTCCTTGATCTGCGGACGCGCGTCACGGTCGAGTCTGGGGTCGAGCGCGACACGCTCGCCGCCGTGTTCGGCGCGCTCGGGATCGGCGGCGCCCGATGATCCCGCATGGCGTGGAGGTGTTCGTCGGTTTGGAGCCGATCGACCTGAGATGGGGATTCGAGCGCCTATCGGGCGTCGTCGCCGAGAAGCTCGGACGCAGCACGCGCAGCGGCGCGCTGTTCGTGTTCTTCGGCAAGCGACGTTCGGCCCTCAAGGTGGTGTTCTTCGACGGCACTGGACTATGTCTGTTCTACAAACGTTTGGACGCCGGGACGTTCCGGATCCCGACGGCGCCGGATGGCGAGGCCGTGGTGGTGATCGAGGAGCGGGTGCTCGAGGACCTCCTCGACGGCATCGATCTCGAGCCTGCACCGCCTCGTCGGACGCGCACCACGCGCACCGTCACGCACTGATCGAAAACTGATCGACGGGATCGACAACGCGATCCGTTCCGGATAGGAATCCGACGTGAGCGACAGCGCGATTCCTCTCGACGATGCGCGCACGGCCCGCGGTCGTGTCGTCGAGCTGGAGGCGCAGCTCGCCACCGAGCGCGAGCTCCGTGCACAGCTGGAGCGCAAACACGATCTGCTCTTGGGCGCCTACCAGGCGCTGGAGCAGCAGCTCGAGCTGATCCGGCGGCGCCTGTTCGTCGCGAAAGCCGAGCGCATCGACACCACGCAGCTCGAGCTCGAGTTCGCGGCGACACTCGCGGCCCTCGATGCCCTCACGGGTACGTCGCCAAGCGGCGCCAGCGCAGACGGAAATACGAGCGCGGGCGCCGGCGGCTCCGGCGACGGTGACGGTCGTGGCAAGCGCACGCCGACCGGGCGCCGCGATCTCCGCGACGAGGACGTTCCCGAGGAGCGGATCACGCTCACCGATCCGAGCCTCGACGCTTCGGCCGAGTCGATCGGGACCGAGGAGGCCTGCCGGATGATGTGGCGGCGCGCGAGTTGGGTGCGCGTCGTGACCGAGCGAATCAAGTATCGCGAGCAGCTCGCTTCCGAGGTTGTGTCGGACTCGGATGGTACGGATGTATCCGAGCCCCCGATGGCCCGCATCATCACCGCGCCGCTGCCCCCCGAGATGATCGACCGCTCGATCGTGACCGCGTCGGTGTGGGCGCACATCGCGAGCAGCAAGTTCGCGTTCGGCATGCCGCTCTATCGACTCGAGGAGATCTTCGCGCGGGCTGGATTCCGTATCGATCGCGGCACGATGTCGCGCTGGCTCGAGCAGCTCGGCGGCACGGTCGGCGCGACAGTCGTCGAGGCCATGCGCCAGGAAGCGCTCCGCACCGCATTCTGCATCGCCACCGACGCGACCGGCATCATGATTCAGCCGATCCCCGATCGCGACCAGCCGCGACGCGCGTGCCGGCGAGGCCACTTCTTCGTTCAGATCGCCGACGCCGACCACATCTTCTTCGAGTACACCGCCCGCGAGACCTCGGCCGCGGTCGGCAAAATGTTCCACGGGTTCTCGGGGTACGTGCAGGCCGACGCCAAGAGCGTCTACGACTTCCTGTTCCGTCCGCCCGAGGAGCGGGTCCGAGACGACGACGAGCCCGAGCGCGATCGCGCCGTTCGCCGCGAGGTCGGTTGCTGGAGCCACCTCCGGACCAAGGCATGGGAAGTCGCGATCACGTCCAAGCATCCGATCGCGCGCGAGATGCTCGCGCGGATCATGCGCATGTTCGCGCTCGATCGGGGCTGGAAGAAGCTCCCGCATCCCGAGATCAAGGCGCTCCGCGAGCTCCACCTCCGCCCTCACGTCGACGCGTTCTTCGCGTTCGTCGAGGCCGAGTACGAGCGCGTTAAGGATCAGCGCGGACTGCTCCGATCGGCCCTCGGATATGCCGTTCGTCAGCGCGGAGCACTGACGCGCTTCTTTGACGACGGTCGGCTCAAGCTGACTAACAACCAGTCCGAGCGCGAACTGCGCAGAGTCGCCACCGGCAGAAAGGCCTGGCTGTTCTGCGGCAGCGACGACCACGCCCAGGCCGCCGGCAACCTCCTCACCTTGGTCGCCTCTGCTCGCCTTCACGGGCTCGACCCCGAGCAGTATCTCCGCGACCTCTTCCGCGCCCTCCCGCAGTGGCCGCGAGACCGCTACATCGAGCTCGCTCCCAAGTACTGGACCGCGACCCGCGCCCGCTTGGACGCCGCTCAGCTCGAGATCGAGATCGGCTGGATCACGATCCCGCCGCCGCCAGAGCAGGCGTCGGCGAGCTGATCGCACGGCTGTCGTCACGCATCCACGGTGCCATCACGCCGCGCGTCCCGGAAGAACGGGGTCGACGCAGCGGATACGCCAGACTTGTCATGGCGCGCAATGGTTGCGAGAGCCATTGCTAGCGGAAGGCTCTGTTCCTCAAGGTACGTAAGTACCGCCCGAAGCTGTTCGGGCGATCGCCCAGAAAAGAACCACGGATTTGCATCGCTGCTCTCCGACATCACCTCCCACAAGCGCAATGCTTCAGTGACGAGCGCCTCCTCAATAGCGCTGTCGTCCTGCACGAGCTTGCTGCGGATCCGCGTTGCCAGATCGCGGTCGTCGCGTGCGTCGGCAACCCCCAGAGGCTGGGTCGCGACGTTCTTGATTGCGTCGGCGAGTAAATCGAAGTTGGTCGCGCCCTTCTGCTCCAACCTCAGCGCAATACGCTGCAGCTCAAGCTCCAGTGGCCGGACTTCGCGACGGACCGCCTTTGCGAGCATTCGTGAGTAGTCGTTCGGAGCCGCGCGCTCCGTCGTATCGTTCACCCGGACAAGCCAGTCGTGTTTGGCAACGCCGGAGGCCCCATCACGGATCAGCACGTGCGGTTGCTGTGCGCTGGGAGGGATGACGATCGCGCCCCAACGTCCGATTTCCGGTTCATTGAAAACCACGATCGAAAATTGTGGGATCGGTCCAACGAACTTCTTGATGGTATCCGTCAGTCGCGCCTGCAGCTTGTCAGGGTCGCCTGCGAACAAGGTCGTCCCGACTATGCGTCCGCGTTCTGCGCCCACAATGATGTAGCCGATGTCGTCCAGCCGACTCCCGTCGTCCGTATTGGCGATGCTGGAGATGTCCTTAGCGAGCTCGGCATGGACGCTCTTGTTTTCGAGATCGATAGTGGCCTTGAAATCGAGCTTGGGTCCCTCGGCACCCTGCTCGATGAGCCGGCGCAGAAGCTTCTCGAGATCGTCCCGACTCTGGCCGCCGAAGTAGTCGTTCACGGTCACCTCATTTCACTTCGTTTCTCAATTCAGAGACCGAGGCGGCGCGAGCCGATGAACGAATCAGACTTCGCTGCCGGGCCAGTGAATCTCGACGATGCTGCGCTAGGTGCACAGCGATGTTGGCGCGAAGACGAGGAACATTCCCGATCCGCTGCGACAAGGCCCTGCCCGGCTCATGCACGACATCGGCTAGCGCTTGCGACTGCGCTGAGCGAGGGCGCTCGCCGCGGCCGACCTCGATGCTGCTGACGAGCGGCCGTCGCGCAGCACCTGCGACGCGGCCGACGCAGCAGACACGCTGGTCGTGCGACCCGGTGTCCCGACTTGCGAGAGCGCGCTCGCTGCCGCCGTCCTCGACGCACGGCCGGTCGATGGCGAGCTCAGGGTCGACGAGGCGCGTGATGCTGCACGAGATCCGGTGGTCTTGGATGCCATGGGGTCCTGCTTCCTGCACGAGTTGGACGTGCATCGACCACGCTACGCGGGCCATATGACAACGAACCCATCCGCGCATCGCGCCTGATACTGGCGAGGCTCGTCGAGCCACGCCAACAGTGCATGATCATTGCGACCGGCGGTCGCGCTCGGACCGGACCGCGAGCAGCGAACGGCCGATCTTGAGACCGCGCCCGGCGCCGGCAGCCGAGTCACCCGATGCAAGGTCCCCGACGG
>JAYUYE010000510.1:0-4243 GCA_043752985.1 Myxococcales bacterium | reverse complement strand
GAGCCGCGGGGCGACCACCGGAGTCGACTGGCGTGCTGTGCATGGACACCTGCACCGCAACGCACGGCGGCGCGCCGCGCTCGACGCGAATGAAGCGTACTGGCTGCGCGAAGCCGAGCGCCTCCAGATCTGGAAGCCGCTCGGCATGGTCTCGCTCCTCGACTACATGGAGCGCGTCCTGGGCTACGCGCCACGCACGGCACAGGACCGACTGCGCGTCGCGCGTGCGCTCGCCCACCTGCCCGTCCTGACCGAGTCGCTCGGCGAGCCCGACGGTCTGACGTTCTCCGGCGTGCGCGAGCTGGTCCGCGTCGCGACGCCCGACACCGAGGCCGACTGGCTCGAAGCCGCCACCGGCAAGAATCAGCGCGAGATCGAGGAGCTCGTGGCCGGGCACGCCCCCGGCGATCACCCCGACGATCCTGCGGATCCGGAGATCCGCACGCACGCCGTGCGCTACGAGCTGTCCCCGGAGACCTTCGCGCTCCTGCGGCAGGCGCAGCTCGCGCTGGATGAAGAGCACGGCCGCCATCTCGACGACGATCAACTGGTCGCTGCGCTCTGCACGGCGGCGCTCGAAGCTCTGCCGCACGGCAAGCCTTCCGGCCGCGCGAAGTTCCAGATCGCGATGATCGTGTGCGAGCGCTGTGACCAGGGCTGGCAGGAGGGCGCCGGCGTGCAGGTCCCGGTCGATGCGGCCACGCTTGCGCGGGCGCGCTGCGATGCGCAGCACCTCGGCTCCCTCGAGAGCGACACGCCAGAGCGTGCGCATCAGGACATCCCGCCGGCCGTCGCGCGGTTCGTGTGGCGGCGCGATCGCGGGCGATGCCAGACCCCGGGCTGCCGATCGGCGCGTGGCCTCGAGCTCCATCACATCGTGGCCCGCGCCCACGGGGGCAGTCACGACCCGAAGAATGTGACCCTCCGCTGCTCCGCCTGCCACTCCGGGCACCACGCCGGCACGATCACGATCCGCGGCATCGCGCCGGACCAGCTCGAGACGCTGCGCGCGCACGACCACGCATCGCCGGTCGGCCCGCGGTTGGCTGCGAGTGCCCCCGTGGGCGCGACGCGGCTCGATGGAGCCGTGATACGCGCTCAGGCCCGCGATGCGCTGGTCGGCCTCGGCTGGAAACCGGGAATCGCGCGCGTGGCGGTCGACGAGGCGCTCGCCCACGTGGGCGTGGACGGAGACCTCGAGTCGGTGATTCGAGAGGCGCTTCGCCGGTGCCCAAAGCCTGGCGGATGACTGCGATACTCCTCGTCGTCCGCAACTCCCCAGCCCCTCGTCCGATAGCAGCCCAAATGAACCACGCGCTCTCATGCCTCTTCTTGGTCCTCGCCCTCGCCGCAGGCTGTACGCGCGCGAACGAGGCGTTCTGCTGCATTGACCCTGCGGACTGTGCGGCGCAGGGCGTCCAGGAAACGAGCCGGCTGTGCACGGATGGCCTCTCGTGTGTCGAGAACAAGTGCGCGGCCTCGACCTGCGCAGCGTCTGGTTGTGCGTCGACAGCGCCTGTCTGCGAGATCACGACGGACACGTGCGTCGGCTGCACCAGTTCGACCGACTGCACGCGCTTCCCGGCATCCGATGTCTGCGACGCGACGAGCGGGGGATGCGTCGAGTGCGTGTCAGCGACGGATTGCGAGGCGGCGAAGCCGGTCTGCGATGGACAGGCGTGCAGAACCTGCAAGCTCGATGGCGAGTGTCCATCGGGCGCGTGCGCGGATGAAGGAGCGTGCGTGGCCGAGGCGAACGTCGTGTATCTCTCGCCGACAGGAACCGATGCGGTGCCTTGCTCACGTGCACTACCGTGCAAGGGGCTTCGCTTCTCGGTCCAGCAGGCCTCGGAAATTCGCAGCCACCTCGTCTTCGCAACAGGGATGTACGACCTCGGTTTTCAGGGAGTGAACCTCGACACTCAATCCACGACGGCAACACGGCTCTTCCTGCACGGCGGGGGCGCCACTCTGACGGGCGGCTCCTCCGACGGCGGCCTGACGCTGCGCCTCCCGGCGACGTTGCGCGACCTCGAGATCGTGAATCCGACGGTCGGTTCCAGCCAAGCCCTTTACATCTCATCGTCGGCAGTTCTTGAGAGGGTGCGACTGCGTGGCTATAACGGCCTCGCAAATGTAGGGCAAGTCACTGCAAGGCGCTTGACGATCGATGCCCAAGGGCCGGGCATTGCGAACACGGGCGCCCTCACAATCGATGGTGCAATGATCGTAGGAGGTACGACCGCGATATGGTCTCGGCAGGGCAGTGTCGATGTCACGAATCTCTTGGCCTACGGTGCGTCAGGGATCGCGATCGACATCGAAGGCAGTGGCGGTTCCATCGCGTTCAGCACCATCTACAGCACGGCGCAGGGTACCGATCCGGCCGGCGTACGCTGCGCTATCGCACCGTTGACGATCCGTTCGTCCATCGTCTGGACGCCGACCTCACCAACCCCGCGCGTTGGAGTCGTGGGCTCATGCATCCTGACCTCCACGATCGTCGGCCCGATTGGCGTCGCCGGCGCGATGAATACGGACCCATCGTTCGTCAGTGCGAACGCAAACAACTTCCACCTCAATGGCGGTAGCCCGGCACGGGATGCAGTCGACGCAGGCCCGGCGATGGACTTCGAAGGTGATCCGCGACCTCGCGGCGCTCGGTTTGACATCGGCGCGGACGAAGCTCCGTGACCTGGGTCGCGCGATTCCGGCGGCCGATCACCTGATCGGGTGCGCTCGATGTGCGGGACTTTACACAGCGATCTGGGGCCTCGTTCCCCGCTGGAGACGACTGACCCCATTTGTAATACCCTGGATCCCTTGGGCCGCGTGTTGCGCGTCTTCGGCGCGCGACTTGCTGTCATGACGACCACTTCCAAGGAGTCTTTCGAATGAACCGCCTTTCCCTCGTTGCTGCGTGTCTCTCCGGTGTCCTCGCCTTCGGGTGCGGCCCCAAGGAGTTCGGTAGCGTCTGCACCGAGGTTCCCGCTCCGGCCGAGTGCATGACGGCGTGCGATCCGAGCCCGGGTGCCGCCGCCTCGTGTACCGCTGGCTTCCACTGCAGCCCGGACGGCAAGTGTGATGCGCAGTGCACGCCAGGTGGCGGGCAATGCGGCGATGGCTACATGTGCACGCCCGACGGCTACTGCGTCGATGACGGCGGTGGAGGCGGCAGCAGTGCCCCCGACGCGAGCTGCCCGGCCGTGAACTTCACGCCGATGCCGACCACGCCGTCGATCGGTCTGGTACTCGATCAGAGTGGATCGATGTCGGAAATGGACGTCGCCCCGACTCGGTACCGGGCGATGGTCGCCGCGCTGACTGGCCCCGGTGGCGTCGTCACGCAGCTCCAAGCCAAGGCGTATTTCGGACACAACCAGTACACCTGCAACAGCGGCAATCAAGACAACAGCACGCTGTCCCTCAAGACCACGCCGCGCGCACTCAACAACGCAGCTGCGATCGGCGCTCAGCTCGCAACCGCCACGTTTGGACTGACCGGCAACAGCTTCAACACGCCGACGCACGCCGCGACCAACGCCATGGTGGCCGACTTCGCCGCAAATCCGCCGCCCCTTGGGTCTCCTCCGATCATCGTGCTCGCCACCGACGGCGAGCCGAATAGCTGCGGCGCAGGCCCCGGCGCCAACGGCGGCCGTCCGCAATCGGTCGCAGCTGCGGCTGCTGCGCACGCCGCGGGCATCCCGGTCTACGTGCTGGCGATCGGAATCAACAACAGCCACTTCCAGGACCTCGCAAATGCGGGCCAGGGCTCGACGACGAACGTGCCGTATTACCCCGTCACGAATGCAGCGCAGCTCCAGGCCGCGTTCCAGACCATCATCAATGGCGTCATCTCCTGCGACCTCTCGCTCACCTCGAGCATCGACGCCACGCAGGCCATGAACGGCACGCTGACGATCAACGGCGTGCAGCAGACCTACGGCACCGACTGGATGCTGGTCGGTGGCAACGTCATCCGCGTCACCGGCGCCGCCTGCAACATGCTCAAGAACACCCCGAACCCCACGGTCCAGGCGACGTTCCCCTGCGGCAGCGTCATCTTCTGATCGCGACTTGACCTTCCCGGCGCGCGCGGACACCCGCTCGCGCCGGTTTTGCGTTTCGGCTAGCCCCGTGGATCGAGCGGGCGGGCCATGCGGAGCGCGCGCTGGCCGCGGTCGTACGTCGCCGACCCATCGACCATCCTGAACCCGGCGCGCGCGTACATCCGCTGCGC
>JAYUYE010000509.1:0-4246 GCA_043752985.1 Myxococcales bacterium | reverse complement strand
TCGATTCACTCGCGTTCTGAGTCGCTACTCCGCGGCACCGGCCCAGCGCACGCGGAACCGGCAAGTCTCCGCGCCGAGTGCCTCGCAGGCAACGTGCTCGACGTTGGCGTTGCGACCTCCGGACAGCACGACGAGTTGCTCGAGCATGGCTTCGCTCCATGCGCACAGCTCCGCGTTGCGTGGTGTGCCGGTCATCCGGACCACCGCTTCGCTCGCGGACACGGGTATCGACGAGACAGCACCCCAGCTCTGGTAGCGCCCCCACACGTTGCGGATCGCCGAGAGTGTCCGCTCCGGCGTCAGCGTGGCTGCGCTCGACGGGAAGAAGTTGCGGAACGACGACCGCACGCTCGCACGAGCGACGTCACGTGCGAGCCGACTGCCGTCGATCGCGAGGTGGCGCGGAGCCATGGCGAGCAGCCGCGAGAACATCTCCGTCGGTAGCCACGCGAGCGGTGCAGTGTCGAACAGCGCCTGTGCGAGCTGCGGATCCTCGCCGTCGATCGCATCGCGAAACCGCGCAGCCTGGTGAACGCCGAGCACGCGGGTGAGCGAGCGGAACACGACTCCGCGGGTCTGTGCTTGCACTGCACCGAGCTCCGGCCGCGATTCACGCGGGTCACTTGCACGGCGAGACGGCCGGGGCGACGACGGAGCAACGATCGAGAGCGCCGCCGAGAGCGCACGCGAGAACTCGCCCGCGGACGCGGGACGCCGCGCGGGGTCGGGATGCAGAGCGTCGAGGAAGAGGTCATCAGCGGGCGCGAGCTCTCGGCGGTAGAACGAAGGGCGCTCGGGTGGTTGTTCGAGCGTCTGCCGCGCAAGGATATGCATCGCCTCCCCATCGCCAAAGGGCTCGACGAGCGTGAGGATCGCATAGGCGGTCGCAGCGAGACCGTAGACATCGGAGCGCGGCGTCGCCTCGCCACCGGCGAACACCTCCGGCGCGATGTATCCCGGCGTACCTGCGGCATCCGTGAGCTCGCCCGCTCGGTGCGCGATCCCCACATCGACGAGCACACCACGCCCGCGGAATGGATCTCGGATCACGTTCGCGGGTTTTACATCACGATGAACGATGCCTAGATCATGTAGCGCGTCGAGTGCCGAAGCGACCTCCTCGATCACAGCGACGTTGACCGCGAGTGCCGGGACGGTGCCCTCGTTGACGTGTCGAACGATCGCTTCCTGTAGTCCCTCTCCTTCGACCAGCTCCATGACGAAGTACGAGTCGCCGCCGACCTGACCGAAGTTGTAGATCTGGACGAGGTTCGGATGCTGGATCCGCGCGAGCAGCGCCGCTTCGGCACGCAATCGTTCGATGAAGTCGTGATCCTCGGCGAGGTCGGGACGCAGCATCTTGATCGCCACCGGCCGCTCGAGCGCGAGGTCATCGGCGCGATAGACCACCCCCATCGCGCCACGGCTGATCTCGTGGCGGAGCCGATACGTCCCCGCGAGGGTCACCGGTGGCTCGTCGACGATCTCGATCTGCAGCGCCACGGGCGGTAGCACGCCCGGTGAAGATCCGGAGATCGCGAGGCCTTCGCTTCGAGCCTGCTTCGCCGCGGCTGCAGCACGAGCGACCATGTCACCGGGCTCTTCCTCGGTCTGCAGCGTGGCGATGCCAATCTTGACGGGGATCGCGACTCGCTCACCGTTCGTCAGCTCGATCGCGCGCTCCCCGAGCGCGACCTGGAGCGCCTCGGCGACGAGCAGGGCGCCTTCGCTGGTGACGTCCTTGAGCACCACGAGCGTCTTGTCACCCGACCACCGCCCCACGAGGTCTTCGATCCGAACACGCGCTCGGATCGCATCGGCGATGCGGCGCAACACGAGGTCACCGACCTTGAGGCCGTAGCGCGTGTTGATGGCACGCAGATCCGTGACGTCGAGCACCAGTGCGGTCAGCGCTTGCTTCTTGCGGACCGCCCCGGACGCGAGCGGCGTCATGAGCTGCATCATCGCGACGTGGTTCCAGATTCCGAGGAGAGGATCCAGGCCAGGGCCGCTCGCCAGCCGAGCGAGCTCATCCGCGGTACGATCGTGAACGCCGCGCCAGCCAAGCTCGGCGCCGAGGCGGGAGGCCACCGCTTGCAACATCGCGCGATCCTCGGGTCCGAACACCCGCGGTGCGTCGGCCACGAGTCCGAGGAAACCCTGGCTACCGAGCGGCGTCTCTAGCGGCACAGCGGCGTAGCTCTCGCAGTGGTCGGTGCCTTCGACGGGCCACGCCATCAACGTGGCCGACGTCGAGATTGCCATCCGGCACCGATCGATGTGGTTCCAGCTACCAGACCCCGTCGGTTCTCCGCCCGCGTCACCACGTACCGAGATCACGCAGGTCGGCACCGCGAATGCGAATGCGATGTGATGCGCCGCCATCTCGAGCGCCGCTTCGAGGGGACCGGTCAGCACCGACACGGTGACGAGTTGCTCGAGCCGGGTTTCCCGGTGGTCTTCTGTCCCGACCACGCGAGCCGCGAGCTCGAGCGCCGCTGCCAGTGACGATTCGAACACGACGACCTGGGCGCCGGCCGGTACGTCCTCGCCCGTATCGCGCACCACGAGGATGGTGAACAGCCCCGGGACCTTGCCGAGATGCTGGAGCGCGGTGTCGGCGTCGATGTGCTCGCGATCGACGACGACGCAACACGGTCGCAGGCTCCGGATCACCGTGGCGAGTTGATTCGCACCGTCGATCACGACGCTGTCGCGATCGAGGCCGATCCCCGCCTTCTCGATCAGCGCCCTGAGATGAGGATCGGCGCAAAGAACTGCGAAGCCGCCGGGACGGATCAGCCGACTGGATGGCACCGCACCAGTGTGGGCGATCTTGTGGCTCGAACCTGCCGCGCCCGACCTTCCTCACGGCGCAACTTCCACTGGCCGCGAGGGGCTTCACGAGCGGGGCTGTCCGCTCACGCGCGAGTGGGTGTTCCAGGTGACTGCGAGTGATTCCGATGCGGCGCGGTCGAATGGTGTCCTGGCTGGTCGTCGTGGCCCTCGCGCCAACTCTGGCCGCAGCCGATCCGCAGGCTGCCGGAGATTCTCGATCGCAACGCATGGCGCGACCATCGAGCACCCCACTATGCTCGCACCATGAACACACGGCTGCTCGCTCTCGTCGTGCTCGCCGGCTGTGGCGAGGTCGAGGCTTCCTCCAGGGTGGGTTCTGCTGACGATGCCGCGCTCGACGCCACTCCGGTTCCGCTGCCTCGCAACGATTCGGTCACCGGTACCGCGACCACGCCGCAGAAGTGGACGAATCATCAGCTGACGGCGATCTCCAAGGTCGGCAGGGCGGTCGAGGTCGCAGTCGTGGACGCGCAGTCGATGCCGCTGCTGTCGGCCGTTGCGACCCGCGCTACGGTCACGTCCGCCGCGCTGTCCCCGCTCGACCCGTGCACTTTTTGAGTCTGTGGTCAGCGTGAGCTCCGCACCGACCCGATGGATACGCACTGCCGACCAGCTCGAGGACCTTGTCGCCGAGCTCGCCGGGTGCGGCGCGATCGGCATCGACATCGAGGCGGACAGCCTCCACCACTACACGGAGAAGGTCTGCCTGATCCAGCTCACGGCGTTCCGCGGTGCGTCGTGGCTGATCGATCCCCTCGCGCTCCGCGACCTCTCGACGCTCGCTCCGATCCTCGCCGACGCAGCGGTCCTCAAGGTTGTCCACGGTGGCGACAATGACGTGACTTCGATGCGGCGCGACTTCGGCTTCTCGTTCCGCACGATGTTCGACACATCGATCGCGGCACGGCTGCTCGGCGACACCGAGCTCGGCTTGCAGGCGATGGTGCGCAACGAGCTGGGCGTCGAGCTCAGCAAGGGTAGCCAGAAAGACGATTGGTCGAAGCGTCCACTGACCCCGAAGCAGGAGGCGTACGCCCTCGCCGACGTCGCCTACTTGATGGAGCTCGCCGCTCGACTCACGGCTCGGCTCGCAGAGGCCGGACGCACCGAGTGGGTGCGCGAGGAGTTTGCGGCGCTCGCGAATCTGCAGCCGAACGCGAAGCGCAACGGGCCCGACGAGTTCCGCCGGATCAAGGGCTCGGCAAAGCTGTCGCGACGCCACCAGGCCGTGCTCCGCGCGATCTACATCTGGCGAGAGGAGCGCGCCGCCGCCGCAGACCGGCCGCCGTTCAAGATCGTCGGGCCCGAGGTTCTACTCGCGCTGGCCGAGCGGACCACCACGACGATCGACGACGTCGCGAACGCGCTCGCGAGCTACCCGCGCCAG
>JAYUYE010000508.1:0-10133 GCA_043752985.1 Myxococcales bacterium | reverse complement strand
GTCCCGTGGTCGGCGGCGACATCCTCTCGATCCCTGGCCACCTCGCCACCTGACGCCACGATGATTCCAGTTGCCCGCTGGAAGCTCGACGAGCTGGCGCGTGCGTGGGCGACGGCGTCGCCCTTTCCGTACGTCGTGATCGACGATGTCGTCGAGCCCGAGACGCTCGCGACCCTGCTCGGGGCGGTCGGTCAGGAGCCGCACTGGCGCAACCTCGGCGAGATCTACGACTTCATGGCATCGGGCGAGACCGTCACGCATCCAGTCCTGCGCGAGCTCCACGCCGAGCTCGGATCACCACCGGTGCTCGAAGCGATCCGGGCGATCAGCGGACGGCCCGTCACCAAGGCGGACCTCCGCAGCTACGTCTACGTGCCCGGCTCCTACCTGCTGCCGCACGCCGACTCGCGCGCATCGATCGGGAGGCTCGTCGCGTTCGCGTACTACCTGTGGACCGAGGGCTGCGAGGGCGGCGAGCTCGAGCTGTTTGCCTGCGAGATGACCGGCGACGAGCTGGTCAGCGCGCGGCCCGTGCAGCGACTCGCCCCCCGCGCGAACCGGCTGGTGCTGTTCGATGTCACGAATGCGTCTCTCCACCAGGTGCGCGAGGTGCTCGCCGGCAGCCGTGTCTCGCTGACCGGTTGGTTCCTCGCATGATCGACGACGAGATCCGCGCCCAGTTCTCCGCCGCGCGCTGTCATCACGTGACGCTTGGCGGCTTCCTCGACGAACCGGCGACCGCCTCGCTGCGCGATCAAGTGAACGCGGCCGGCTTCACGCTGTACGACCAGCCCGATCGCGGTCGCTACGAACACAACCACGGGCTCGCGCTCCCTTCGCTGTTCGACGACGTCCGCGCGGTCGCCGAGCAGCTCGTACAGCATCCGCTGCGCCTCGACCACGCGCGCTGGTTGCGCCTTCATCATCGCGACTACCAGCTGATCAAGGATGATGCTCGCGACCGGCCGGTCGCCGCCCCCCATCTCGAGGTCACGGTCGACTTCTCGGCACGCGCGACGGGCCAGGCGGAGCTCGTGTACACCGACGGTCACGAGAGCTGGGTCGTGCCGCAACTCCCCGGTTCCGTCTCGGTCGTCGAACGAGAGCCGTGGCTGTACCGCTACGCGCGCTACCTCAACGTCGAAGTCCAGGACGCCGTGGTCCATCGACTCCGCCTCTTGCTCTCGGCATCGCGCTAGACTGGAGCACCGTGGCGCGCGTCTTCCTCGTCAACCCACCATCACCGGAGCCGGTCCAGTCGCCGTTGCTGTCGTTCTGTCACCTCGCGGCGTCGCTGCGCGCGGAGGGCCACGTGGTGGCGTTGCACGATGCATCGGCAACCCACGCTCCCAAGACCCACGCAGCGATCACCGCGCGGATCGCGGAGTTCGCCCCCGACGTCGTCGGACTTCACCTCAAGACACTCCACGTGCAGCCCGCCTACGCACTGGCGTCCGAGCTCGCCGATCGGTTCGTGCTCGTCGCCGGCGGTCCGCACGCAACCATCGTCCCGGCCGAGCCGCTCGCTCACGGGTTTCGCTGGGTGATCCGTGGCGAGGGAGAGGACGCTCTCTGCGAGCTCGCCGACGTCTTCGATGGCACGCGCGAACCAGCCAGCGTCGCCGGTCTCACCTGGCTCGATCGCGGACTCGTCCGCCACAATCCGACGCGACCGTTCAACATGGACCTCGATCGGTTAGCGCCGCCGCTCTCCGCGCTCGACCTGTTCGATCCGAGCTGGTACGGCCGCGCGCCGATTCCCGGCGGCACGTTTCCTCCTGTCGGCATCCTCTCCAGCCGCGGCTGCCCGCAAGCGTGCACGTTTTGCTCGAACGACGTCACCGGTCGCAAGTTCCGCTATCGCAGCGCATCGTCGGTCGCCGCCGAGATCGAGATTCTTCGCGACCGCTATGGCCTGCCCGCCTTCTCCTTCTTCGATGACTCGTTCGCCGTCGGCCGCCGCCGCGTCACCGAGCTCTGCGACGCGATCACCGCGATCGGCGCCCCGGTCACCTGGACCTGCACCGCGCACCCGTCCCACCTCGATCGCGACGTGATCGCGAGCATGAAGCGCGCAGGTTGCGGCGGCATCGACATCGGCATGGAGAGTGCGGATCCAAAGATGCTGCTGCGGATCGGCAAGGGCGTCACCGTCGAGCGCGTGCTCGACGTCATGCGCTGGGCAGCCGAGCTCGGCGTCCACACGGTCGTCAATCTGATGTTCGGCTGGCCCGACGAGACCGATGCCGAGCTCGACGCAACGATCGCGTTCATGGACCGCGCCGCTCCCATCGCCGGCGGCTTCAATGCGCGCGGCGTGGTAGTTCCCTACCCGGGCACCGAGATCTACGAGCGCAATCACGTCCGGTTTGGGTTCACCGACTGGTGGCTACGCGAGCCTCCGCTCGACTACCTGCCGTTCCCGACGAGCTGGGACGAGGCCGAGATCGTGCGCGCCTACGGCCACGACCCCGCACTCGACCGCAACTTCTTCCAGCACCCGCAGCATCGCGTCGAGCGAATCCGCGAGGCGCTCGTGATCAAGGCCGAGCGCACCATGGAGATCCAGCTCCGGCGCTGCGGCCTTGCTTCCACGCTGGGCGGCGACGTGGCCGTGGGCGTGCCCGCGGCCGGCGCGCGCTAGCCTCCGGTGATGACGTTGCTCGAACCGTCGACCATCTGACCCGAGCCGCCGCAGTGCGTGTCTTTGTCGCCGAGCCGGTGCGCCTTGATGCTGTTGATGAACACCGTCCCGCTCCCCGCCTGTGCCGTCCAGGTGTTCGGGCCGCAGCACGCCGCGTGCATCCCAGGATCACCGACGCGGAGGGCCGGCATGTTGTTCACCATCACATCGGGCGAGCCGGCGATCGCAGGCCCGATGCAGGGATGCGGACACGCCGGGCAACCGTGCGCGTCTGCCGGCACCTGGCTCTTGTCGCCTACGCGCGCTTGGGGTGGCATGTCGTGTCGAGAATATACGGTTCTCGCGCCCGTGGCCTCCCCCGCCGCATCCTCCAGGAACCCATGGGGTTTCCCCGGGTCTCCACGCGGTCACCCGGTGCGGCCGTCGGGGCCGAGCGGCGAGCTCGTTCAGAGCTGTGCGTCAGCGTGACCGGATGGAGACACCGACGCCGTCATCGAGGCGATCTGCACGGTCAGCCGCTTCTGAGCGGCGCTCGGCTCGACCGTGGACATCGCAACGAGCCCCGCCAGGTCACCATCGGCCTTCATCTCGCCGGCGAGAAACGCCTGGACGCCGGCGCCGTTGTCGCCATCCACGAACACCTTGCGCGCGAGCTCCTCGGTCAAGGTGAGCGTGGTCGGGGTGCCTTCGCGGTGACCACGCGAGAACAGGCCGTTCTCGAGGAACACGAGGGAGTCACCGCGCGGCGAGGTGACGGTGATGTTGATCTTCACCGCCTTCATCTCGGCGGGAATCTGGAGATCACCGGCCGCGGCGATCAGCTCGTCGACCTTGTCGAACCACGGGGCGGAGAGAAATGCGTGAAGCATGGTGTACCTATACCGCGTCCCCCGTCGGCTACTTGATGGTCCACTCGCTCGGCGGGACGTGAAACGTGGTGCCTGCGGCCGAAATCGACGATGCCGCGCTCCGCAGCTTGCCACCGAGCGTCGGGATGACTTTGTACGTGAGGCTCATCGTCTGGCCCGGCTCGAGGGCCGGCGCCGTCAGCTCGAGCTTGCCGTCGGCGGGCTCGAACTTCGTGATCGCACCCGCATCGAGGAGCGCCTGCAGGCTCGGGGTGTCGACCTGGATGCCCGCCGGCAGTGACTGCACGATCTTGATCTCGACACCCGACGGCGCGATCGCCGCGATCGTGACCTCGACGGGTTTGCCGACCTCGCCGACCACGGGCGCTGGCGTCAGCGACATCTCGAGCCCGCTCTGCGTGGTCTGCTTCTGCCACGGAACCCAGCCGCGTAGATCGAGCGCGAAGCCGAGGCCAGGTACGGCAGGCTCGGCGACGATCTTCCATTCGTGTGACCCGGCGAACCCTGGTGCCGCGGCCTCGAGCGCGAGGACCTCGCGCAGCGCCTCGCGATTCAACGTGCCCTCGGTGATCGGCTTGCCGTCCATCAACAGCGTGATCTTCACGCCCTCGGGAACGGGCGTCTTGAACAGCTCGAGCACAGCCTGCATGCACGCGAGGTTCGCGCGGCCATCGCCCCAGCCACGCTCGGGACCGTACGAGCCAAGCAGCGTCGCGCCGAGATCGGCGAGCGGCGCCTTCGGATCGCCGATCAGCGCGAGCACCGCGAGTGCCGTTGCTTCCGCGCGACCGGGGCGCGAACCATCGGCGCGCACCGTGCCGTCGGCGACCTCGAGGTACTGCGTGCCATCGGTGTCGGCCTTGATTGCCTGCTTGACGATCACCCGTAGCTTCTCGGCAAGCTCGCCCTTCACCGCACCGCTCGCGAGAATCGCCGCGGCCGTATAGCCGTCGAGGACGTGCGCTAGGTTGCGTTCGAACGCGGCCTGCGCCCGGAACGCGACTGCCTGCGAGCGCTGGCGCTCCGTGCTCGTCAGCTGTGCCGACGCCACCGCGCGCGTCGCCGCCGCGGTCGCGACGAGCACGCGCTGGACCGTCCAGCCCGTGCCGCCGGCGAACGTTCCATCGGGGCGCTGACTCTGCGCGAGGTACGCCGCGGACCGCTCGCCAAGGCGAGACAGCACCGGGTTCGCCGGATGCGCGAGCGCCGCCTCGGTCAACAGTGTCGCGCGTTCGACATCGAGCGTGCGACCGTCGCGGATCGCGCGCTGGCCCGTGAGGATCGACAGCGTCCGGACCGCGTCGGGGTCCGCCTTGTCGCCGAGCGCCGCGAGCAGCGTGCTCGCCTTGCCTGCGAGCAGGAGCGCGTAGGCATCGTCGGCAACACCACTGCGATACATCGAGACGCCGAGCTCCGAGCGCAAGAGCGCGAGCGCACCGGGATAAACCAGGAGGCGTACGCGGTCGGTCGCTGGATCCGAGCCGACGGGCCCGGCGATCGTCAGGGTCCGTGGCTCGGCGAGCGTGCCGGTGCGCGTCACCGTCTCCGGACGACCGGACGGTCGGACCTCGATCGTGCGCAGCACAGCATCGGTATCCGACAGTGCAGCGTGAATCTCGATCTTTCCCGCTCGTACGGCGCGCAACGTCGCGTACTCGACCACGCTGCCTTGCGCCGGAATCGTCTGCTTGCCGCCGCCGCCGATCAACGTTGCGTTCTTGACCTCGAGCTCGAGGTTCACTGCCGAGCTGATATCGGTGGTGTTGACGATCTGGATCGGCAACTTCACTTCATCGCCGACGACGAGGAACTTCGGCACGACGAGATCGACGTAGGTCGGCAACGTGCCGAAGAAGCTCGTGGTCGCGCCCGCCTGCGCACCCTGCCGCGAGTGCGCCAAGGCGAGCACGCGCCAGCTCGTCAGCCGGTCCGGAACGCGGACAGGAACCGTTGCAGCGCCTTGGTCGTCGGTGACCACCAGCGGTTCGAACAGGAACGTCTCGGGGAACCATGCGCGCGTCGCGGTCTCGGTGGCGCCCGAGTCCTTCGCACCGCCGCCACCGCGCCCGCGCATTCCACCCTTGCCACCACCGACGCCGGATCCGGATCCGGTCCCGGAGCCATGACCGATCGTCCCGTGGCGGCCGGTGCCGAACGTACCGTCACTCGCACCGCCAGCGCCGGGCCCGGAGTCCTGCGTGACGCCGCCCCAGGGCTCGGCCGCCGGTGCTGACGGAGCGGCCATCTCGTACTGGCCCTCCGCGCGCCCCCGCTCCTTCTTCCCCATCGTGCCTTCGTCGAGCGCCATTGCCATGCCGGTGCCGCCGGTGTCCGCCTCCATGCGATCGAGCTCGATGTTGCGGCCCAGCGGCTGCGCCGAGTTCTGCTCGCGCGGGTCATGCCCAGCATCGCGCCCTTTGCAGCCGCCGAGAACCGCGAGCACGAGCGCGAGCGAGACGTTGCGGTTCATCACGGCTTCTCCTTGTTTACCCACGCCGCCCAGTTCTCGACATCCTCCGGTAACCGCGTCCCGAGCACGATCACCGCGCGCGGATCCGTGAGCGTGAGGAGATCATCAGGCAGCAGTGCGAGCCGCAGCTTGCGGCCGTATGCATCGACGACCTTCTCGCCGCGTTGTGCACACGCCGCGAGCGCCTTGGTCCACAGCTGCGACATCGTCGCCGGGCGCATCTTCTCCGCCGCCGGCGCTGTCGCTTCCCACTGTCGCGTCTGCACGTGGAGCTCCGCGAGCACCGTGTAAAAGTTGTCGGTCAGCTCCTCGACGGGATCGAACTGCGTCGTCGCCGTCGCGTTGATCACGGCATCGAGCTCCGGCGGCGTCGGGATCGTGCTCACGCGCAGCACGGTTGCAGCCGCAGCGTTGGGTCCGCGGATCCGCCCGAGCGTCAGAGCCTGACCGTCGAGCGTGCCGAACGCGGGCAGCGGCGTGTCGACCTTCGGCCGCAACCTGCCCATGCTGTCAGCGCCCGCGAGCGTGACAAGCTGACCGAGGCTCTCGTCGACGCCGAACAAGCCGACTGCAGCCTGCGCACCCTTGCCACCGATCCGGGTCGAGACTTGAAGTAGCGCCTGATCGCCGGGGCGATAGCGTGGTTGCTTCGCCTCGATCGAGACGGCGAGATCGGTGTCCGGCTTGACGTAGACGAGCGCGCGCACACCCGCGCCACTGACCTCGACCCAACCCTCGGTTCCCTTCTCGATCGTGAACGCCGCCCTGCGATCCGCATCGAGCGCGACCTTCTGCGCGCCCTTGAGGTGCCGCAGCACGAGCTCCTTCGGCAGCGCACCCGATCCGAAGTCAGGACCGCGGATCAGCTCCGCCGTGATCGTGTCGCCTTCCTTCGCGAGGATCGGACTCACGCGCATGCGGAGCCGCGGCACACTCCCCGGAACCACCCGCAGCGTCGTCGATGGCGACACCTTGGCTCCGTCGATCGCCGCGCTGACGAGGAGCTCGTAGCCGAGCATCGTCGTTGCCTGCGGCCGCTCCTGCGTCACGCTCTCCGGCGGAGACAGGCCGAACCGGATGAAGCCGAGCGAGTCCGAGCTGGCCGGTTCCGCCAGCTTCACGCGCGTACCAAAGCGCTGCTGCACGCAGCCGATCGCCGCCGCCGCCGCTGCCTCGCCACCCGCAGGATCCGTGATCCAGGTGCCGAGCTCGACCTCCTTGCTGCCGGCGCGGACGCGCCACGTCATCGCGCGCGGCAACGAGCCCTCGATCGCCTGCGGCAGACAGTCACGCGTGCCGCGCGCGAGGTTGCCGACGCCCGCCTCGAAGCCGGCGGGCACATCGAGCGCACTGACCACTTCGGTCGACAGCTTCGACAGTTCGGGATCCTCGAACCGGAACGTCACGGTGTACAGCCGCTCCGCACCCGCAGGCAGTCGCTTCGCGCGGACGAGATTCGCGACACACTGACCGAGCGGAACGGGCGCGGCACCGACCGTCGCGATCACACCACTCGACTCGACCCGCATGCCGATTCGCGCGCCACCTTTCTCCTCGTCGCCATCCCCATCTGCGGACGTCGCACCGACCCACTTCGCACACGCGCCGAGCCCGGGCAGCCACCTGTCCATCTCGACCTGGTCGGCGAGCGATGCACCTTCGTCACCGATCAGCTCGGCGGCCTCATCGCGGACGACGAGTGCTGGCTTCTTGTGTGCGCGAAACGGCAGCGCCGGAATCACGATGTTGACCGGCGCGCCGGGATCGAGCTGCAGGCTGGCGACGCCATCCTCGTCGAGCTCGGTGGTGATGCCCGGGTCGTTCGGCTGCCACGCACGCTTGATCGTCACCTTCGTCTTGCGCACGACGGCGCCATCCGGCGTCGCGACGCGCACGTACATCCGGTTGTTGAATCCCTCGACGAGCCCGTCGCCGAGCTCGGTCACCGACGACACCTCGATCCCGTCCTTGCTGAGCAACACCGTCGCCGAGCCCGTGACGCGGTCGCCCGCAGGATCGATCGCGCTGATCGTTGCATCGAGCGTCGCGCGGCCCAAGAGGTCGGTCGGGATCTGCGGTAACGCAAGCTCGAACCGGCCGTTGGCGCTGGTCTTCGCGAGCTTCGGCAGCAGCTTGTCC
The DNA here is from genome assembly GCA_043752985.1 of Myxococcales bacterium. Lineage (GTDB taxonomy): Bacteria > Myxococcota_A > Polyangia > Haliangiales > Haliangiaceae > JABFXX01. The sequence goes on along the minus strand of JAYUYE010000508.1, from coordinate 2,011 downwards.
TCCCAGTCGAGCGGAGGCGGCCAGTCGCCGTTGATGGTCCACGCGATCTCGAGCTTCGCGTTCGCGACCGGTGCACCGGAGCTGTAGAGGACCGCGCCGCGGATCGTCGGCTTGTCACCCGTGCCGTAGAACGGCTTGTCGGGTGTCGCGTCGACGCGGAACCGCGGCAGCTTGAACGGCTCGACGGTGAACGGAACTTCGTCGACGGCCGCGGCCGAGACCCAGGAGACCTTCCAGGTTCCGGTCTGCGCGAGCTTGTCGAGCGGGAACGTGCCGGCGACGACGCCCCACTCCGTTGCGGGCGCCTTCTCCTCGAGCAGCACCTCGCCATTCGGATCCGAGACCACCCAGCGACCGGGACGACCATCGAGCGGAGCGAGGTCGCGCGCGCGCAGGACCACCGCACGAAACCGCACGACGTTGCCTGGCTCGTACAGGGGGCGATCCGTGATCACGTGCACGCGCGCCGGCGTGTACAGCGGGAGCGCGACATCGAGCTGGCCGGTGCCGAGCCGCGTCGTGTACTTCGCGCGGAGCTTGTAGTCACCGTCGGGAACCTCGGGGAGCGTGATGCGCGAGGAGCCCGCGCTCCAGCCTCCGGGCGGCACGATCGGTACCTCGACATCCTTCGCGTCGAGCAACGTCAACGTGACGCTCTGGATCTCGGGGACGTCCATCGACTGAACGTCGTCGGCCTCGGCGATCGTGTAGTGCGCCTGAGCGGCGATCCGAAACGACCCCATCGCGCCGCGCCGCAGCCCGGAGAGCTGGACGCGAGCGGTCTGCCGCAGCCCGCCCGAGGGACACGTCCGCGCCTCGAGACCGTACCGGAGGTACATCGACTCGCAGCGCCCATCGTGCGTATCGATCCGCGCGATCAGCACCACGCCCACAACGGCCACAGCCATCGCCACATATCGATTCATCAGCGTTCCCCCGTCGATCAGGTTACCGCAGCCGCACCATCCACGGGCGTGGACCCGGCGTCTACTCGCGTGTTCGGCAAGCTCGCCGACAGGGCGCCGCGAATCATCGCGCACCTGCTCGCAGGTCACACCGACGGGCCCGGCGGCCGCGACGGCTTGCTCGCGACATAGGTCGCGCCGATCGCCATGACTGCCGCTGCTGCCGCGATCTGCACCACGGGCCGCCCGATGACGATCATCAACGTCAAGCTCACCAGCATCGAGCCCCAGGCGGCCAGCTTTGCCGCGCGTGGAATCACGCGATGTGTGCGCCACGCGGTGAGGCGCGGACCGAAGCGCTTGTGGGTCAGGAGCCAGTTCTCGAGCCGGGCCGAGCTCTTCGAGAATGCCCACAGCGAGATCAGCAGGAACGGCGTCGTCGGGAGCACGGGCAGGAACGCACCGAGCACACCGAGCCCCACGAACAGGAGCCCGATGACGAGGTACACCGCGCGCAGCACCTAGCCCTTGATCTTCTTGTTCTCGGGATCGAACAGCGGCTTGAGGGACGCGATCGCCGGGTGCAGCGTGCCGGCGATGTCGACCTGCCAGCTTCCCGCTTCGATCCACTTCGCGTCGAGCGGGCCACCCGCATCGATCATCGCGAGACCGACCGCGCCCCCGAGCGTGTGCCCGTAGGATGCCGCGCGGACGTAGCCGACGGGCTTGCCGTCGCGGTGCACGATCTCGGCGTGGAACAGCATCGGCTGCGGATTCGTGACGAGGATCTGCAGGAGACGCTTCGAGAGCGGCCCCTTCGCCTTGTGCGCGAGCACGGCGTCCTTGCCGACAAAGCCGTTCGGCTTCTTGAGATCGACGGCGAACCCGAGCCCTGCATCGAGGACGGAATCGGTGTTGTCGATGTCATGGCCGTAGTCGCGATAGCCCTTCTCCATCCGGCAGCTCGCGAGCGTCTTGAGCCCCGCGTGACGAAGCCCGACCTTTGCGCCGGCATCGACGAGGCGATCGTAGACATGGAGTGCCTGCTCGGTCGGGATGTACAGCTCGTAGCCGAGCTCGCCGAGGTACGTGATGCGAATGCACAG
>JAYUYE010000507.1:0-4253 GCA_043752985.1 Myxococcales bacterium | reverse complement strand
GGAGCCGTCGATCGCGCCGCCGATCGGGCTGCATCCGCGGCATCGCAATGGCTTCGTGCTGGTCAGCGAGCCGACCTGGGAGTGGGTGCTCGAAAAGCTCCCGCCGGATAGTCGCGCGTACTACGCGAAGTGGCCGACGATCTAGCGCTTGCTCATCAGCTTCTGCAGCGTGAGCGTGAACTCGTCGGTCGAGACATCGATACGCTCGAGAACGCGGCCATAGAGCATCGCGGTCGGCACGTACCCGTCGGGGCGCTCCTTCTCCGCTTCGTGGAGCTGCCACAGGATGATCCGCTCGAGACGGGTCAGTCCGTCTCGAGCATCGGGCGGCTCAGTCATCCTTCTTGATGGTGGCCTTGGCGCCGGGAAGCGGCTCGGGTCCGACCTTCTCGCTGTGATCCGCCGGTGCCGACGCGTTGGCGTCCTTGGCCATCATCCGCTTGATCTTCGGAGCGATCACGAACAGGCCACCTGCAAGGACGAGCGAGGCGACGAACAGGAATCCGAACAGGAACTCGAAGCCCGAGCCTGACGAGATCGAGGTCGCGCGCCCGGCGAGGTAGATGCCGATCGCCGTGCCGAGGAACCAGATGCCCATCACCATGCCGCCGAGGCGCTTCGGTGCGAGCTTGGACATGCTCGACAGACCGACCGGCGAGATGCAGAGCTCGGCGATCGTGTAGAAGAAGTAGAGACCGATCAGGTAGCCGCCGCTGACCAGGTTGCCGGGGTCGGTGACGTTGCCCGCCGCATCCTTGACCACCGGGCGCGCATCGCTCGCGGGCAGCATCACGACGAACGCGAGGGCGAGCAGCACCATGCCGATCGCGAACTTGTTCACGCTCGACGGCTCCTTGCCCTTGCGAGCGAGGACGACCCACAGGTACGCGAACACCGGCGCGAGCATCACGATGAACACCGCGTTGACGCTCTGGTACCAGGCCGACGGAACCTCGAAGCCGAGGACGACCGGCTGGGTCAGCGAGTCCGCGAAGATGTTGAGCGTGGTCGGAGCCTGCTCGAAGATCGCGAAGAACCCGATCGCGCCGATGTAGAGCGGGATCATCGCGAGGATGCCGCGCTTCTCCGCCGGAGTGCGCGCCGAGCGGTAGAGGCCGTAGAACAGCGCGACCGAGCCGATCAGGAGGCCGATGCCCATGGTCTCGGTGATCATCGACTTCGACGGCTTCAAAAACACGACGACGAGGCCGATCACGACGATCGCGCCGATGATCGCCTGGAGGATGCGAACGTCGCGCGACGCCTCGACCGGATCGGCCGGGACCGTCGGGTGCTTGCCCGCCTCGCCGAGCCACTTCTGGCCGAGCGAGTACTGGATCAGGCCGCCGACCATGCCGATCGCGGCGAGGCCGAACGCGAAGTTCCAGCACAGGTTGGGATCGAGGCCGTTCTCGACGAGGATCTTGCGGAATCCGGCGCTCTGCGCGAGGTAGCCGCAGGCCAGCGGCGCGAAGAACGCTCCGATGTTGATGCCCATGTAATAGATCGTGTAGCCGCCGTCGCGTCGCGCATCGCCGGGCCTGTAGAGCTGGCCGACGAGCGACGAGATGTTCGGCTTGAGGAAGCCGGTGCCCATCGCGATCAGCACGAGGCCGAGGTAGAAAAAGTTACCGATGCCGGGGATCGCGAGGACGGCGTTGCCGACCGCGATGCCGCAACCGCCGATGAACACGGCCCTGCGCTGACCGAGGAAGCGATCGGCAATCCAGCCGCCCGGCAGGCCGAGCAAGTAGACCGATGCGCCGAACATGCCGACGATCGCGCCGGCCGAGGGGCTCGGATCCTTCGTGATCTTGTCGAACATGCCCTGACCGCCGAGCTCGGGCGGTGCAGCCAGGTAGAAGATCAGGAAGGCGCGCATCCCGTAATACGAGAACCGCTCCCAGAGCTCGGTGAAGAACAGGTTCGCAAGGCCGAGCGGATGGCCGAAGAATGCGCGGTCACGGTCTGCCATGGCGGGCGGACACTAGCCCAAGCCTCTCCGGGAGGGGAGAGCTGAAACCGAGCTGTGGTGCCCGTGCGACCCTCCATCCGTCGCACCCCGAGGCGCCGGGTCGCGAACGGCCAGTGACGCATGCTTGCAAACGGCTGCCAATTGGGAAAGATCCCGCCCATGTCGAAGACCTTGTGGGCGGTTGCCGCCGCAGTCCTGATCTCTGCGTGTCACACCGGAACGCCGCAGTTCGCGTTCAAGCACGGAGAGCGTCGCGGCAAGCTCGAGTCGAACGGGCTCCGCTTCATCCTGATGCCGGACGCGAGCACGCAGCTCGTCGAGGTCGACATTCGATACGAGGTCGGCTCCAAGGAAGATCCCCCGGGCAAGGCCGGTCTCGCCCACCTCGTCGAGCACATGATGTTCCAGCTCAAGCCGGACGGGCCGACGACGCCGCCGCTGATGCAGGCCGTCGGTGACATCTCGACGTTCTTCAACGCGTACACGAACTGGGACTCGACCCACTACATGACGACGGCCCGGGCGGAGAACCTCGACGGGCTGCTCAAGATCGAGGCGATGCGGCTGTTCTACGGCTGCAAGACGATCTCGAACGACGAGTTCCTTCGCGAGCGCGAGGTCGTTCGCAACGAGATCCGTCAGCGCGGTGGTACGGCCGAGGGCCAGATCCCGCAGCTCGTGATGTCGTCGGTCTATCCAAAGGGTCACGCCTACGAGCGGATGATCGGCGGCGACGATGCGAACCTCACGACGATCACGCTCGACGACGCATGCGCGTTCATCAAGAGCTTCTACACGCCGGAGCGCGCCACGCTGATCGTCGCCGGCGGGATCGAGATCGACCCGACGATCGAGGCGATCCAGAAGTGGTTCGGCAAGCTCGAAAAGCGCGCCGGCGGCAAGCAGACCGAGGTCGTACAGATCACCCCGACGCGCGAGAAGAAGCAGTTCGACCTCGATGTCGAGCGTCCGAGTGTCCACATCGCATTCGCGCTGCCGCCTGCGAACACGCCCGAGGGCGAGGCTGCAGCGTTCGGCATCGGCAACGCGTGGGGACGGATCGCGAGCAAGGGCCGCGAGTATGACTTCGCGTACTCGGTCGACGCTGGGGTGCTCGGTGGCCAGCTGTCGCCGGTCTTCGTGATCTCGATCGAGCTCAAGGGCATGGGCAAGCTCGACGAGGCGATCGACTTCGCAACCAAGGCCGCGAAGCAGGCGTATCGCGGCTTCGACGAGGGCACCTACGAGCAGATCGAGGAGTGGAAGAACCAGCGCAAGGCCAGCTTCATCGAGGGCATGGAGGCACTGCAGGCGCGGACCAACGTCGTCGGTGATCTCGTCCAGTTCTCGAAAGACTTCGACTTCGACTCGAGCGAGCTCTACATCTTCCACGAGCTCGACAAGATCTCGAAGTTCGACGGTGCGCGTGTCGCCGCGGCCGTGCGCAAGTACATCGATCCTGACAAGGCCCGGATCGTCGTGATCAAGCCCAACAAGGAAGGCCTCAAGGGCGACAAGCGCAACACCAAGGTCAAGTTCGAGGTGAAGTCGCACGATCAGATGGTGCTGCCCGACGTCGACCCGCGCGAGGCGAAGCGCCCGGTCAAGGTCGCCGGTGAGCTCAAGGCCCTCGTCGGTGCGCAGCGGTTCACCATGGGCAACGGCATGAACGTCGTGATGCTGCCGATCAAGTCGATGCCGCTCGTCGCGGCGCGGTTGATCTTCAACAACGTCGGCGAGGCGCTCAAGCCGGACAGCCCGGTGATCGCCGCCGGCGCTGCCGACTTCCTCAGCCTGCCGATGGACGGCAGCGTGTTCTCGCGCACCGGCATCCGCGTCGGCTGCGAGGCCGGGACAGACGCGACCATGTGCTCCACGAGCGGCATCAACATCTACCTCGACGTCATGGTCAAAGGTCTCGAGCGCCTCGTGAAGGCCGGCACGTACAACCAGGAAGGCATCGAGCGCTGGCAGAAGTCCGCGCGCGAGTCGATCAAGACCAAGGCGGCGCAGCAGCAGAACGAGTTCACGCGCCAGGTGCTGACCGCGCTGTACGGACCTGACCACCCGTACACCAAGGTCGGCGTGCTGACGTCCGACGCAATCGGCAAGATCGGCAAGGACACGCTCGACGACTTCCGCAAGAGTCACTACACCGCCGGCAACGCGACGCTCGTGATCGTCGGTGACTTCGAGCCGAAGGGCGCCGAGAGCCTCATCCGCTCGACGTTCAGCGACTGGAGCAAGGGCAACGTCGACAAGCCCGTTGATCCGACAC
>JAYUYE010000506.1:0-10144 GCA_043752985.1 Myxococcales bacterium | reverse complement strand
GCATGACGATGCGCGCGCGATCGCAGAACCCGAGCGGGTCGGTGACGGTCGGCCGGGCGAGCGCCGACCCGTTGCCCGCAGATGGCTCGCTCTTCGAGCCGCAGCTGACCGCGATCAGCACAGCGAGGACAGCGAGCTTCATCGTCCAGCTCTACCACCACACGAGCTTGCACGGACGTCCGTCCGCACCCGCAACGCTCGCGAGCGGTGCATTCCAGCGAGCAAGCAGCGAGTATCGCTTCCGCGACTACCGCGCCGTGATTCGCGCGACGAACATGGGCGATGGCTACGTGCTGACCGAGAGCGACACGAGCTACAACTGAGCATTCAGTCGGCACCGTCGAGCGCGAACCGCTCGATCGCGGAGCCCTCGACGTAGTAGACAAAGCCGGAGTCGATCGCGCCCACGGTTCCGGTCACCTGGTGAACGATCGATGCGGCACCGCCGGAGCGCGGAGCGGCCAGCAGCGCATCGCCCTCCTGCCAGTAGAACGCCTCGGCGCGCGTGAAGAACGCCGATGCGCCATTCACATGTTCGAGCAGCACCGCAGGCTCACCTTGGTCCGGGACCGACAGCAGGATCGCGCGGTCGGGAGACGTCGTTCCCGCCACGGTTTCCTCCACGAGCCACAGCGCTTCGCCATCATCGACACCGACCAGGCGGCCGCGATAGATCGCGCCCGTGACCTCGCCGCCGGGGAACGACCCCGCGTGCGTGCTCGAAGCACTGAGACCGGAGACAGCGCCGGTTCTGCGGTCGACGCGCAGCAGGCGCCGCTCACTCGCGCCATCGGCCGCGACGTAGATGCTGGTGTCGGTGATCTGGAGGTGATCGCACCGGACGATCCGCGACAGCATTGCGGAGTCCGTGGCGTTGCCGTTGCCCCACGAGACCACCGCGCCAGCGGTCCACACCAGGACCGGATCCGGATCTGCGCTCTCACCGAGTGCTTCGGCGACGACACTCGCGACCTTCGCCGGCGCTGACGTCATGCTCGCGCGCTGGATGGAAGCGTCGGTCGAGTAGATGACGTGATCGCCGACCTGTGCGATCGGGCCCGTGGCCATGCCGAGCTGCTTCCCGTCAGCAGGCAACGAGCGCAGAGAGGCACCGGCGACGAGCTGCGGGCCACTGCTCGCGGACACCGACCAGTAGACGGCGTCCGCGTGTGCTCCGAGCAGGGTCGGCACGCCGCCACCGAGCGCGGCGTCCCGAACGACCACCTGGGGGCTGGCGTCGTCCGTGCCGCACGCCCCGAGCAGAACGATGGCGAGCGTCGCTGCTCTGACCACGATCAGAACGCGGTGCCGTTGGCGCGCTTGCCGGGCGAGAAATTGCCGACCGCGCCCGTCACGGCATTGTGCTGCGCGTAGGTCGTCCCGGTGACGTCGGGCGACAGGTTCTTCGCGATCCCGACCGTCGCCGCCGTGTAGGTCGTCGAGGCGATCGTGACCGGCGTAGCTCCACCCGTCGCGAGGATGATCGAGTCACCCATGTCGTTGAGGCTGAGCGTGTGCGCCGTCCCGTTGGTGAAGAAGTTGTTGACGCCCGCGCACGCCGGGATGCCACCACCCCACACGACGACAGCCTTGCCCGGCGCAAGCGTCAGGTTGCCGGTGAGCTGCGTCGCGAACGTGAACTTGACACCGAGCGCGTCCGCGATCGTCAGACCCGTGAGATCGAGCGTCTTGGTCGAGACGTTGACGAGCTCGATGAACTCGTCGTCACTGTTGTTCAGCGCGCCATCGCAGTTCGAATCAACGCCGCCCGTCGTCGTGCCACCGTCGGCCGCGAGAAACTCGTTGATCTTGAGATCGCCGGCGGCCGGGACGACCGGTCCCATGGTTCCCGCGGGCGTGATCTTGAGGTCGAGCATGTAGCGGCGCGACGTGATCGCGGTCGCGAGCGGATCGTCTGTGACCCGGATCGTGTACGTGCCGGCCGCCAGGTTCACGAGCTGCGTCACGTCCGTCAACCCGCCGTCGCTACCGTCACCCTTGCCGAGGTACGAGCAGAACAGGTCGCCGTCATCGGCATCCGTGACCAGCGCCGCTGCATTCATGGTGGTGTCCGCACCGGCCGGGAAGATTGCCAGATGGTGGTCGTCGGCGGTGCTCGGACAATCGAACAGCAAGTTCGAGCCGCGGCCGGTGTAGTCCGTCAAATTACCGTTGATCGTGTAGTAGGTCTCGATCTCGACGGCGGCTGGGGTCGCGAGCGTGAACCGATAGAGGTCGACGTCGTCGGTCTCGAACTGGCCACGGATGATGTGGCTGCCTGCCGTCAGGATCTGCGCGGTCGTGTTGTTCGGCTCGACTGCCTCGGTGACGGTCTGCTCGAGGAGGCACATCGACGAGCAGCGATCGCCGTTGGTCAAGTTGTCGTCGTCGCACTCCTCGGCGGTGCCTTCGATGATTCCGTTGCCACACTCGATGAGCACGCAGACCGACGGCTCACCAAGGCACGAATACCCGCTCTCGACGAGGCAGGTCGCGCCGCAGCCGTCACCGACAGTGGTGTTGTCGTCGTCGCAGTCTTCGGTCGCCTGGATGATGCCGTCACCGCAGCCCTCCATCTGGCACACCGAGGGCTCGCTCTGGTCGCAGTTCCAGGTTGCCTCGGGCGCGCACTTCGCGTTGCAGCCATCGCCGTTGGCGGTGTTGCCGTCGTCGCACTGCTCGAGCACTCCGAGCATTCCGTTTCCGCAGCCAGGCGGAGACACGGTGACCGTGAAGTCGTAGGTCCCCATCTCCGTGGCGTCGTACCCGTCGACCGAGAGGTAATAGGTACCCGCCGGCAGATTGACGTAGCCGAGCGCTTCGGCCGAGCCGACGCCGGAGGAGTCGGAGCAGCCGTCGTCACCGACGACGTCGACGACCTCGCTGGCGACCGAGCACGCCATCGTCATCAGGCGGATGCCGCCGTCGAAGCTGGTGTCCTCGCCCAGGACGATCAGCACGTCCGCGACCGTGGTGGTCGTGAACTTCCAGATGTTGTCGTGACCGCCGCCCGCGACGTCGCCATCGCATGCGTCCTCGGGGAGGTTGTCCATCGCCGTGGTGGTGTCACCCATGCCGGTTCCGACCATGTCGGTGCCCATCGGCATCAGCGTCAGCGTCGTCGGCGCGGTGCACGTGCCCATGCCGACCTCGACGGTGCAGGTCGCGCTGCAGCCGTCACCGGCGACGAGGTTGCCGTCGTCGCACGCCTCGTTCGCGTCGATCATGCCGTTGCCGCACTTGAGATTTGGCTCGTTCTGGCAGGTCGCCGAGCAGCCATCGCCACTGGTGGTGTTGCCGTCGTCGCACTGCTCGAGCGCGACGTCGATCGTGTTGTCACCACAGGAGAGGCTCGTCTCGGACCGGCACGTCGCGGAGCAGCCGTCGCCGCCGGACTTGTTGCCGTCGTCGCACTGCTCGACGCCCGTCACGTGACCATCGCCGCAGCTCTCGGTGGTGCTGCCGCCGTCGTCACCGCAGGCAGCGACCGTCAGAGCGACGAAGAGGGAACCAATAAGCCAGGTGAAACGAACAACCATGGGGGCGACGTATCACGGCTCGCGTCGAGGCCGAAGCACCAAGATTTCAAACGCCAGGTGTGGCCTCTGTCACTGTCAGTTCAGCGACTGTGCATACACATGCGGCGTCGCTCACGACGACGATGGAGGTAACGACCCATCATCGTCGCAGATTCGGTGTCGCGGCTGGTAGGCAACTCGCCGACCGCGAGAACCGCACGGGACGTCGGACAGGGCGTCCTGTGGGGCGCGGCCGGTGCAACCGCCGGTGCCGCGGGCGGACCGATCGGCGCGGGCCTCGGCGGCGCGGCGGGTTTCGGCGCAGGCATCATGTCGCGCAATGTCTCGAACCTGAGCAACGCACTCGGCGATCTGTGGCGCGAGTCGGGGCGTGGTCGCGAGCTCGATCGCCAGGGCGCTGCGATGCAGCAGCGCCGCAAGTGACCGGCAGCGGGCGACGCGCCGCAAACGCGTCGTCCGTGCGCTTCGACATCGTCGCATCGACCGAGGCAGTCGCGCGATCGACCTCCTCGCAGGAGCGAACCACCCCCGGCGAGCGCCAGACGCCCCTCGATCTCGCCTGCGTGCCGACGCGCAGCTTCACCGGGTCGCGCGGATCGGCCGCCGCGCCGCGACCCGGGCGCACGGCCGCGGGTGCCCACCGGCAGAGATTCCAGAGCGGAGGCAAAGTGAGCCCGTGCGCACCGCCGCATATCCCGCGCACAGGCGCGAGGCGCTCCAAGGCCCGCTCTGCAGCCCAGAGCTACCTGAGAACGCCGCGCAGGGAGGCACGGGGATTGCTCATACGCAACGACATGTCCACCAACACCCTCCTCATCATCGTCCTTATCGTTCTCCTCCTTGGCGGCGGTGGTTTCTTCTTCAGCCGTCGCTAGTTACGGACTGGTAGCCGCCGACCGGAACGAACCGCGCAGCGAGAACCTCGCGCGCTGATTCCGTGACAAAGTCCGGCCCCATGCCACCGTTTCTCTCGGTCCCGGGGATCGCGGACATCGTGATCCTCCGCGGTGCGAATGCCGTTGCGGATGCCCCACTCGATCTCGTGATCGAGATTCCGCACGGCGCCACGCAGACCGAGGACTTCACGAGCCTGGCCGCGCGGCTCACCAGCCCGCTGCCGGATTCGCTCGTCGATTTCTTTCACGTCAACACCGACGCGGGTGCACCCGAGCTCGGCTTGGCCACGGCACGTGCGCTGACGGCTGCGGCACCCACCCGTTCGGTGGCGGTGATCTGCTCGCGAATCCCGCGGACATTCATCGATTGCAACCGGCGCCTCGATGCGTCGTCGGCCGAGCTCAAGGCGGGCAAGGTCACCCCCGGCCTCATGCCGTGGATCACCTCGACCGAGGACCAGGCACTGCTGCGCTCCGCGTACGACCGGTACGTCGCGCTCGTTCGCGAGACCGTGGGCCAGCTCGCGACCGACGGCGCCATCCTGCTCCTCCACTCGTATGCGCCGCGAACCGTGGATGTCGAGGTCGACCTCGGGATCGTCCAGAGCCTGCGCGCTGCGTACGAGCCCGATGTCGAGCTCACGTGGCCGCTGCGTCCAGAGATCGATGTCATCGGCAAGACGCTGGATGGCAAGAATCACGTCCCGGCCCCCGTCGTCGATGCACTCCGCCACGGCATGGCTGCCCAGGACCTGACGGTGGCGGATGGCGAGACCTACCCGCTCCATCCGAGCACCCTGGCCTACGACCACGTCATGGCCCGTCCGGGGCGCGCCCTGTGCCTCGAAGTCCGGCGCGATCTGCTGGCGAATCCATTCCTGCCGTTCGAGCAGATGGCGATCGCCCCCGCCAAGGTCGAACGCATTGCAGTTCCGCTCGCCGCCGCGCTCCTGCGCTGGTGGTAGTGGTATCGTCGGAGGCTCCGTGAACGTGCTGTTCGTTGCGTCGGAGATGGCGCCGTTTGCCAAGACCGGTGGCCTCGCCGATGTGATGGGGGCCCTGCCCGCCTACCTTCATCGCGCCGGCCACGACGCCCGCGTCGTCCTGCCGCTGTACGACACCGTCGACACGAGCAAGGCGACGTTCCAGGCGATCATGGACCTCGAGGTCTCGCTCGGCGCCCACCGCTACGCCTGCAAGATCTTTCGCGTCGGCACCGCGCCGGCGATCTACTTCGTCCACTGCCCCGCCCTGTACAACCGCGGCCGGCTCTACACGAGCGAGCCCGACGAGCATCGCCGATTCCTCGCGCTGTCGTTCGCGGCGCTGATGATCTGCCAGCGGCTCGACTTCGCGCCCGACATCATCCATTGCCACGACTGGCAGGCGTCGCTGCTGCCGATGATCGTCAAGACGCTCGTCGTGCGGGACCCGCGATTCGCACGGACGCGCACCCTGCTCACGATCCACAACCTGATGTACCAGGGCAGCTTTCCCGTCGAGATCGGGCCCGACACGAACCTCGGTGCCGTCTCGCACCTGTTCCATCAGGATCTGATGAAGGCGGGCCGCCTCAACTTCCTGCTCCAGGGGATCCTCTACGCCGACGGCGTCAGCACCGTCAGCCCGACGTACGCCCGCGAGATCCAGGGCGAGAAATACGGCGGCGGCCTCGACGGCTACTTGCGCGCTCGCTCGGCAACGGTCGTCGGTATCCTCAATGGCGTCGACTACGACGAGTGGTCGCCGGAGACCGACAAGCACATTCCGCACGCGTACGGCGCGCAGAACCTGGCCGGCAAGGAGCGCGACAAGGAGCACCTGCTCACGAGCCTCGGTCTGCCCTATGTGCCGGGCGTCCCCGTGCTCGGGATCGTGTCGCGGCTCGTCGGTCAGAAGGGCTTCAAGCTGTTCGACCCGGTGATGTTCGAGCTGGTTCGCCAGCACGGCTTCCAGCTGGTCGTGCTCGGCAGCGGTGAGCCCGGGCTCGAGGCGATGTTCACGCAGCTGCAGCGCCAGTTCCCGCGTCAGGTCTGCTTCTACAACGGGTTCAAGAACGACCTCGCTCACCTGATCGAGGCCGGCGCCGACATGTTCGTGATGCCGTCGGTCTACGAGCCGTGCGGGCTCAACCAGCTCTACAGCCTGCGCTACGGCACCGTGCCGATCGTGCATCGCACCGGCGGCCTCGCCGACACGGTGAAGCAGTGGTCTCCGCGCACCGGCAACGGTACGGGCTTCGTGTTCGACCATCACGACGGCGCGGGACTGCGCTGGGCGATCGAGGCGGCGCTCACCGCGTATCGCGACCCCAAGCAATGGCAGCGGCTGATCCAGAACGGAATGGCCGAAGACTTCTCGTGGAACGTGCAGGGCAAGCTCTACGAGCTGGTCTATTCAAAGCTGGCAGCGGCAGGACGGCACTAGATGCATATCGTCTTCATCGAACCTCGGTTCCCCAAGAACCAGAAGCAGTTCATCAAGGGCCTCGCCGAGGTCGGAGCCACGATCAGCGCGATCGGCGAGGGGTCGAAGGACTCCCTCGACAGCGAGCTTCGTCACTGGCTCACCCACTACGAGGAGGTCACGAACGTCTGCGACGAGAAGCAGGTGCTCAACGCCGTGCGCTTCATCCAGAAGCACAAGCACGTCGATCGACTCGAAGCGACCGTCGAGGCGCACATCATGCCGTGCGCGCACGTCCGCGAGGCCGCCGGAATCCCGGGCACCACCGCGCGCACCGCGTATCTGTGCCGCGACAAGCCGGCGATGAAGGAAGTGCTGCGCGCCGGCGGCGTGCCGTGCGCCGAGTCCACCGCGGCAGCCTCGACCGACGAGGTCCGCGCGTTCATCGAGCGCGTCGGCTATCCCGTGATCATCAAGCCGCGCGACGGTGCTGGTGCCTCGGGGGCATCTCGGATCGAGAGTGATCGCGAGCTCGAGCCCGCACTGCGCGCGCTCGGACCGGGGCGCTCGATCGCCGTCGAGGAGTTCATCGAGGGCCACGAGGGCTTCTTCGATACGCTCACGCTACGCGGCAAGGTCATCCACGAGTTTGCCACGCACTACTACCCGAACGTCCTCGAGGCGATGCGCACGCGCTGGATCTCGCCGCAGTTCGTGACCACGAACCGGATCGACAACCCCGCCTACAACGAGGTCAAGGCGATGGCCCACAAGGTCAACACCCTCCTCGGGATCGAGACCTCGGCGACCCACATGGAGTGGTTCTCCGGTGCGAAGGGGCTCAAGTTCTCCGAGATCGGATGCCGGCCGCCGGGTGTGCGCGCGTGGGATCTCTACAACGTGGCGAACGACATGGACCTCTACAAGGAGTGGGCGATGCTCGTCGCGTGGGGGCGGCCGGAGCAATATCCCTCGCGCCGCTACGCCGCGGGCATCATCGCGCTACGCCCCGATCGCGATGGCCGGATCGCTGGCTATGAAGGGCTCGCGCAGGTTCGCGAGATGATGGGCGACTCGTTGATCGACTGGCACCTCCCGCCCGAGGGCACGCCGACGCAGGGAGTCGACGCGGGCTACATGGCGAACGCGTGGGTTCGCATGAAGCACGAGAACTACGATCATCTTCGTCACATGCTGGACGTCGTGGGGAGAACCGTGAAGGTCCGAGCGCACGGATGAAACCCGGCAGCGTCGTCCTCCTCGGACCACAAAGCACGGCGCCCGACATCGGTGCCGTGCTCGCGGGGCATGGCATTCGTGGCCCGGTCGCGCTCGTGCGCGCCGGTTACCAGGAGCGTGAGGGCGACGACGAAGCCATGAAGGCATCGCTCGGCGTTCCTGCGGTCAATCTCGATCTGCACAAGCGCAGCGTCGAGGTGTTCCGTGGCGATCCCGAGTTCACCACCGCGTATCAGGCCCGGCAGCAGCGGCTGCGCCACATGCAGTCGTTCTATCGCGTGCGGCTCGACAAGATCGAGGATGCGGCGCGCACCGTCTCCGTGCGCTACGTCGAGCCCGAGCTGCTCGCGCAAGAGGAGAAGGTCTCGGTCGATCAGTTCCGCCACCTCGATGCCGATCATGTCGAGCGCTGCGAGGCCCTGCGTACGGCGTTCGCGCGGCAATGGCGTCCCGCCGAGCGGCCGCTGATCGCCCGCCACCGCGAGGAGATCCGCCAGATCCTGAACACGTCGGAAGCGCTCGTGATCGCCGGCGGTCACGTGGCCTCGCTCCTCAACCGGCTCGCGCTGTTCGACGTGCTCTACCTCGCGCAGGCCAAGCCGGTGTTCGCGTGGGCCGCGGGCGCGATGGTGCTCACCGATCGGATTGTCCTGTTCCACGACTACCCGCCCTACGGCTCGGACATCGCACAGGTGCTGGACGCCGGCCTCGGTCTCGCGCACAGCGTGGTCGTGCTTCCCGATCCTCGACGCCGCGTGAACATGGACGCGCGCCCCGGCATCCAGCGGTTCGCCCGCCGCATGGCCCCGGCGACCTGCGTCGCCATGGAGCACGGCTCGCAGATGACGTTCGAGCTCGGCGTCCTCGTGCGCGCATCCGCGGCGCGGCTGACCACCACCGGCGAGGTCGATACCGGATGGAAGGGCGCACCGAGCCGGTTCTCGAGCCCGGT
Source organism: Myxococcales bacterium (assembly GCA_043752985.1). Classification (GTDB taxonomy): domain Bacteria; phylum Myxococcota_A; class Polyangia; order Haliangiales; family Haliangiaceae; genus JABFXX01. The sequence continues at coordinate 1,112 of JAYUYE010000506.1, read as the reverse complement.
GATCGGAACCCGGCAATGATGGGTCGCGCGATCAAAAACCTCGAGGCTGGCGCCCGCACCCGCGAGGCGGTCGATGCGTTCTTTGCGAATCACAGCTTCCCGTTTGTCGACGGCAGCTCGATCACCTTCGTGTGGCGCGGTGACGCCGAAGCCGTCCACCTCAAGCACTGGGTGTTCGGTCTGCCGTCGTCGCAGCAACTCGCGCGCGTCGAGCACACCGACGTCTGGCACCTGACGCTCCAGCTGCCGCCCGGCTCGCGCGTCGAGTACAAGTTCGAGGTCGTCCGCAACGGTCACGGCGAGTGGACGCAGGATCCGCTCAACAGCAACATCGCGCGCGATCCGTTCGGCGGGAACTCCGTCGCCCACGGCACGGGCTACGAGATCCCGAGCTGGATCCACCACGATCCGACCGCCGCGAAGGGCCACCGCGACGAGATCTGGATCGAGTCGAACACCTTCGGTCGGCGCGGCTTCGGGCTCTATGTTCCGGCACGGTTCCAGCGCAATCGCCAGTACCCGCTGCTCGTCGTCCACGACGGCCATGACTACCTCCGCTACGCGTCGTTGGGGAACATTCTCGACAACCTGATCGACCGGCTCGAGATCGCCGACGCGATCGTCGTGTTCACGAGCTCGCCCGACCGCCTGCGCGAGTATGCGGACGACCCGCGGCATGCGAAGTTTTTGGTCGAGGAGCTCGTGCCCTACGTCGAGCGCCTGTTCCCGCTCGATTCTCAGCCCCAGAGCCGGTGCCTGATGGGCGCGAGCTTCGGGGCGGTCGCGACCCTGTCCACCGCCTACCGCTACCCCGGGTTCTTCGGTCGGCTCCTCCTTCAGTCGGGGTCATTCGCGTTCACGGACATCGGCGACCGCAACCACCGCGGCCCGCTGTTCGACCCGGTCGTCGCGATGATGAACCGGTTCCGTGCCGAGCCGGCTCCCGTCTCGGAGCGGGTGTTCGTCAGCTGCGGCATGTACGAGTCGTTGATCTACGAGAATCGCTCCCTCGTTCCATTGTTGCTGTCCACGGGTATGGACGTTCGTTACGTCGAGGCCCGGGATGGTCACAACTGGGAGAACTGGCGCGACCGCTTGCGTGAGGGACTCTC
>JAYUYE010000505.1:0-1566 GCA_043752985.1 Myxococcales bacterium | reverse complement strand
GGAGCGCATCGGATCCGGTATCGTCACGTCGAAGACATTGCGACCGATCGAGCGATGAACCAGCTCGTCGTTCGATTGCACGATCGGCGGCAGCTGCCGCGGATCGCCGACGACGATCGCGCGGCCGGTGCACAGGCACGCGGCGTAGAACAGCGGCGGCAGCGTGGCCATCCCGGCCTCCTCCGCGATCAACACATCGAAGCGTTGCTCGGCCATCCTCGGCTCGAGGTGCGCGTTCGTCAGCGTGCACATCACGACCCGCGCGCTGGTGATCAGCCGCGCCTCGAGGTCGCGGTCGGCGGCGGTGTGAGCGGCGATCCGTGCCTTCGCGAGCACGCGCACGCGTTCGAGCCTGACGATCCGTTGCTCGACAGCGCGCAGCTGGGCCTGTGCGGAGAAGTCTGCGATCACCTCGGCAAGGCCCGGCGAGAACACGCGGGACAGGGCGCCCGCACGCAGCCGTGGCGCTGGTGCCGCGAACAGCGATTGCTGGCTCTCGACCGCCGGTGCGAGCTCCGCGGCGAGTGCCTGCGCGAACCGGACCTGGTTGACGACCTCGCCCACGCGGGCACGCAACCGATCGACCGATGCGCGATGCGTGCCGTGCGTGCGCGCAACGATGTCGCCGAGCTCGGCGCCGAAGGTCTCCGCGGCGCTGCGGCCGAGCCGGATCAGCGTGCCGGCTGCGATGGCCGCGGCGAACCACGGCTGGCTCGAGAGCTTGAGGAGGATCTGATCGATCGCGGCGTTCGTCGTCGAGGCGAGCAGAATGCGCTGGCCCTGGGCGAGCAGCTCCTCGACCACGTGGGTGAGCGTGACGGTCTTGCCGGTCCCGGGTGGCCCCCAGACGAACGCGAGGTCGCTGTCGCTGCACAGCTGGACCGCGGCGAGCTGGCTCGCGTCGAGCGCGGCGTGATTGCAACGCAAGAGCGTGGGCGTGCGGCGGTGCGGTTGCTTCCCGAACAACCGCAGCGCGAGAGAGACGTCATGGCGCTCGACATCGAGCTCGGCGAGCGACTGGAGCAGGCGGTCGTAGAGAAACCACGGCGCGACGATCAGTACGACCGGTGACGATGTCACATCGATCGGCTGGGTCGCGACCAGCGTCAGCCGTGCGTCGTCGCAGCGCTCGACGGTGATTCGCTGCTCACCTCGCGGCGACCGCAGCGAGCACACCGTGCCAGGCGCGAGCCTGTCGCTGGCGGTGGCGAGCTCGAAGCTGTAGCGCAACGCACCGAGGTCATCACCGCGTGACAGCGGGATCTCGAAAGCCGCGGCGGATTCGTGCATCGCCGCGAGCTCGCCCTCGATCCCGCGCTTGAAGGTCGCCACGAACCGCGCGAGCAGGTCCTTCATCTACGCGCGCTTCCACGGCGACTTGCCCGTGAGTCGCGTGTAGAGCTGATACCCGATCCAGCGCAGCGGCTCGGGTGGGATTCCCGACGGTCGCTTCATGTAGAACGCGACGTCGCGCCACGGCTCGTGGTGATCCGAGTACAGGTCGGTCAGCACCCGGCCGGCGAGGTTCGCGAGCGTGATGCCATGGCCGCTGTACCCGAGCGCGTA
>JAYUYE010000504.1:0-1566 GCA_043752985.1 Myxococcales bacterium | reverse complement strand
CGCACGGCGTCCCCGATCCGCTCTCCGCGCAGCGGCGCCGCCGCATCCAGTCTCTCGGCCGGGATTGCCACCGTGTCCTGCGGTGCGGCGGCCGCGTGCGTGACCTCGATCACCGTGGCCAAGGTCGGCCGCAGCGTGCACGCGGTGACGATTCCGGCGGTGAAGATCGCCGCGAGGCCGACCTTGGCTCCGGTGTGCGAAACCAGCGAGGAGCGGCGAAGGTAGCTGGGGTCGTGGATGGGCTGCTCGGTAGTGCAGGGACCATACCGACGGTAACCCCTGGACAACGTTGACGGTCAGGCGGCGAGTGTCTCGCCCGACACGCCGAGCGTGGCTACACGCCGGCTTCGGCGACCAGGTTCTTGACGGCGACCTTGTCGAGCCAGTCGCGGATGAACGCCGCGTACTCGGCCGCCTCTTCCTTGGTGTCGGGCGGCGGGAACAGGGTGACGCCGAGCATCGCGTTCTTCGCGACGACCTTCTCGTAGGTCTGCTTGACCGCGGAGGCGGTGGCCGGGCCGATGAAGCCGTCGGCTTCGAGCGGCTTGAAGCCGACCGCGCCCGCGAGCTTGTTCAGCGTCTTCTGGATTCCGACGAACTCGTCGTGCACCGCGCCAGCGCCGTACGCAATGTCACCCTTGAGGTTCCAGTCCTGGCCGGAGCCCTTCTTGTAGAGGCGCATCGGCGTGACCTTGAGGGACTTCGACGCGACGTCGTGCAGCCAGTCGCGCATCTGCTCGCCGTAGGTCGTCAGATCTCCTGGGCCGTTCGTGGTAAAGGCGGCCGGGGTCATCAGAGAATTCTGTGCGAGGACCGCGGCGGTGACGTTCTTCAGAGCCTCGAGGGTCTTGGGGCCGGCGGAGCCGTCTACCTTGATCGGCTCGAAGCTGGCGATCTGCGCGTAAAGGTTGAGGTCGGCTTGCAACATGCGGAGCGTGGAGTTCGACATCCGGGGAGCCTAGGCGGGAGTCCGAGCCAAACCCGGGAGTGAGTGCCGAATCACCAAATGTTCACGTCGATGTCGGACCGGCGAGCTAGTGTGCAGGCATGGGAATCGAAGCAACTGGCAAGCTGCACACCATCTTCGAGACGAAGCAGGTGTCGGAGCGCTTCTCGAAGCGCGAATTCGTCATCGAGATGTCCGACAATCCAAAGTACCCGCAGGTCGTGCTGTTCCAGCTGACGGGAGACCGTTGCGCACAGCTCGACGGCCTCAACGTCGGTGACACGGTCTCGATCGACTTCAGCCTTCGCGGTCGCGAGTGGAAGAGCCCGTCCGGCGAGCTGAAGTACTTCAACAGCCTCGACGTGTGGAAGGTCGAGGCACGCCGCGCCGGCGCGTCGAACGGACGCCGCCCGGCAAGCGGTGGCGATCCGCGCGATGCGCCGCCGAGCGACTACGAGCCGCGTCCGAGCGACGGCGCCTCGCGCGACATGGACGACATTCCGTTCTGAGCCGCGAGCGACCCTCGACTGGCCGATGGGCGTCGAGGTGTTAGTGTCGAACGCATGAGCCGCGCGTGGGTCGTCGGTTGTGTGATGCTGGCCGGCTGTTATCGCGAAGGC
>JAYUYE010000503.1:0-4256 GCA_043752985.1 Myxococcales bacterium | reverse complement strand
CGGATCGCATGGAAGTGCGCGGCTGGACGATCGATCGCCAGCACAAGCCGGCCTCGATCCACCTCACCGTGACCGCGAACCACGCGGCGATCGTCGATGACTACCTGCGCGACCTTGCGGCGTCGGTCGCCGAGGTGCGGGAGGACCCGGCGCTCGCGAAGAGCGGCAGCGCACCGATGTACGGGATGGCTGCGAAGATGCCGATCCGTGGGTTCGTGGCCTCGAAGGTCCGCGCGGTGATGGCGGAGATGTACTCGCGGGGAGCTCAGAAGTGAAGCGGATCGCATTCGCGCGGATCGCGCAGGAGAGCAACTCGCTGTCGCCGGTGGCGACCACGCTCGCGGACTTCGAGAGTAGCCACTACCTCGAGGGCGCCGCGCTGATGCAGGCGGCCACCAAGGGACCCGAGGTCGCCGGATTCTTCAAGCGCGCCGAGCTCGGTGGGTTCCTGCTCGCCGCCGCGGAGCGCAAGGCCGACATCGAGCCCGTGCCGCTGCTGTCGGCGTGGGCCTCGTCGGGTGGTCCGCTCACGAAGGAGTGCTTCGAGATCCTCGAGAACCGGATCATCGAGAGTCTCCGCGCCGCCGGTCCGGTCGACGGCATGTACTTCTGCCTTCACGGCGCGATGGGCGTGCTCGGCGTACCGGATCCCGAGACCCGCCTGTTGCGCGCGGCGCGCTCGGTGATCGGTCAGGCTCCGCTCGTGATCTCGCACGACCTCCACGGCAACGTGACCCGCGCGCGCGTGACGGCCGCCGACGCGATCGTCGCGTATCAGACCAATCCACACCGCGACCACGCAAAGATCGGCAAGAAGGCCGGCGCGATCGCGATCGGCACCGTGCTCGGCGAGATCAAGCCGACCATGGCGTGGCGCACGCTGCCGATGATCCTCGGCGGCGGCAAGACGATCGACTTTCTCGCCCCGATGCGCGCGGTGTTCCGTCACATGAAGCGTGCCGAGAAGCGCGGCGACGTGCTCGCGGCGTCGACGCTGATGTGTCATCCATGGAATGACGATCCGGCGCTCGGCTGGTCCACCGTCGCGGTCACGAACAACGATGTGTCCGGCGCCGAGCGCCTCGTCGAGGAGCTCGCGGAGATGTGCTGGGAGCGCCGCCACGAGCAGCCGCCTGCATTCCCGTCGGCGAGCGAGGCGATCGCGGAGGCGAGGTCGGCACGCGTGCGCCGTAAGTTTGGCTGCGTGACCATGGCCGACGCCTCCGATGTCGTGACGGCGGGCGCCCCCGGCGATTCGACCCACCTGCTGCGCGCGTTGCTCGCGCAGGCGACCGGCCTTTTGACCTACGCCGCGGTACGCGATCCGCATGCGATCGACACGCTGTGGGGCCACGCCGACGGTGACCAGGTCTCGCTCGCCATCGGTGGCACGCTGGACCCAGCGCGCTCGACCCCACTTCCGGTCACCGGCAGCGTGGTCAGCAAGCACGCACGCCATGGCTTTGGTCGCACGGTCGTCCTCGCGGTCGAGCACATGCGAATCGTGATCACCGAGGGGCCGTCGATGGTGATGCGGCCATCGTTCTACTCCGAGGTCGGGCTCTCGCTGTGGAAGGCCGACATCGTGATGGTGAAGAACTTCTTCCCGTTCCTCATGTTCTTTTTGCCCTACAACCGCAAGACCATCTTCGTTCGCACGCACGGCACCACTGACTTCGACGCGGCATTCCAGCTGCAGTTCGATGGACCGATGCATCCGCGCGATCCGGTAGATGACTGGCATCCACGCGATCGGCTGCGTCGCGGGCTCGACGAGGCCGAGCTGATCGCCGCGCGCGACGCGCCGACCGTACGCGAAACGCGTGCCTGAACCTCTTGTCATCCTGCGGCTCTGCAGCAGGATCCCGCTGTGACCTTCGACGAGCTCGAGCGGTTGATCGCTGCGGCCCCCGCGGCGCAGGGTGTGCTGACCGTGCGGACCGAGCGCGGCCAGCGGACCTACGCGCTCGGACCGCGAACGCAGCTCGACGGCGAGGTCCCGATGCTCGACTGGCGGACCGCGCCCCTCGCGGGTGCGTTCTTCCGTCATGCGCCAGGCGAGAGCTACGAGATCGAGACCGGAGAGCGGACGACCGACGGGACGGTCGTCGAGCGCTGGCTGATCGGGGGGCGGGGTAGCGAGCTTGTCGGCGATGATCGTGTGGTCTCCCGAGACGGTGAGCAGCCGAGGATGCGCCCGTCACCTCGGCCAGCGACCGCGCGGGAACGCGATGCCGTGATCATCCTCGACCCCGAGCAACAGCGCGCGGTCGACCTGCCGGCTGACATGTCGCTCGTCCTCGACGGCGAGGCTGGCGTCGGCAAGACGCTGGTCGCGCTCTACCGCGTGGCATCGCTGCAGCGGCGAGCCGCGGAGCATGGCCGCCGGTTCCGCGCGCTCGTGCTGGTTCCGACTGAAGGCTTGCGCCGGCTCGTGCGCCTGCTGGCGGACCGGCTCCGGATCACGCAGCTCGAGATCGCGGTGATCGAAGACTGGCTGATCGCACGCGCCCACGCGGCGTTCCCTGGGATGCCAAAGCGCATGAGCGAGAGTGCTCGCGCGCAGGTGATCGCGCTCAAGCGCCATCCCGCGGTGCGCGTCGCGCTCGTCGCGTTCGTCGGCTGGAAGCCGCCGCCGGACAACGATGACAAGCTGCCGCGATCTCGGGCTCGCCTGCTCTATTTGTGGGGTGATCACGATCGGCTCGCGTCGATCGTCGAGGCGAGCAGCGGAGCCTTGCCGGAACGCGCGATCCAGGCCGTGCAGCGCCACACCCGCGCGCAGTTTTTGACAACCACGGAGAAGGACTTCCGCCACGTCGACGCCGATCGCCTCGTCGCACTCGATGGGCGTCGACTCGATGACGGCACGCCGATGCAGGATGCGAACACGTTCGATTCCGAGGACGTGCCGGTGTTGTTCGAGCTCGTGCGGCTCGGAGCGCTGCCGCCGGCGAAGGAGCGGCTGCCCGATTACGATCACATCGTGGTCGACGAGGCGCAGCTGCGCGCGCCGATGGAGCTCGCCGCGATCGCGGATGCCCTTGCGCCGAATGCGACAGTCAGCCTCGCGGGCGATCATCGCCAGGCGACGGACGAAACCGCGTGGTTCACGGGCTGGGGCACAGCGCGCGCCGAGCTCCGGCGCCGCGCCTGGGTGGAGACCACGCTCGCCGTGACGTATCGCTCGGTGCCCGCGATCAGCGACTTCGGACGCGGGATCACGGAGGGTACGGCGCGCGTCCCCGCCGACCCACCGGCGAATCCCGCACTGTGGGCTACTTCGTGCGGGACGGCGCTCGAGCAAGCGGCGGCGCTGAGCTGGCACCTCGACGCGTTGATCACGCGCGAGCCGTGGCGCCAGATCGCGGTGGTCGCGCGAACGCCCGAGCATGCGCGCCGGCTGCATGCGGAGCTGTCGCGTGGACTCGATCCGGTGCTCGTCCTCGACGGAGATTTTCGGTTCGAGCCGGGGATCATCGTCACCACGGCCGCTGCCGTCTCCGGTCTCGAGTTCGATGCGGTCGTGATCCCGGACCTCACACCGGCGTTCTATCCGGCCGGGCCCGAGCTCGCGCGCTCGCTGTATGTCGCCGCGACCCGCGCGCGTGACTGGCTGTGGCTGCTGACGCCCGATACGTGGTCGACGCTCGTCACAGCATGACGGCGTTGCGAACGGCGAGTGCAATGCCCGCGACGAGGAGCACGACCCACACGACGCGCTCGAACCGCGCGGGATCGAGTGCGTGGTGGATGCGCTCGCCGAGGTAGAGGCCGGGCACGATCACGAGCGCGAGGACGAGGCCGAGATCGAGTGTGTGACGGCGGTAGAGGTCAAGCGAGAGGAAGTTGATGAGCAGCGCCGTGTTGAGCACGAGCCACAGCACCGCGAGCGTTGCGCGGAACGCTCGCTTGTCGGGGAGCTTGCGGCGCAGCACGTAGACGATCATCGGACCGCCGGTGCCGAACAGGCCGTGGGCCACACCGCCGAGCACCAGCATGCCGAGCTGCCACGGGCGCGCGAGTGGGCGATCCGCGGGACGCGCGAGCTGGAGAGTTGCGAGGCCGGCGACAAACACCCCGAATGCGAGCGCGAGCATGGTCTTCGCCGGGAGATGAAACAGCGCGAGCCCACCCGCGGCGCCGACCCCGACGGGCAGGGCGACGTCGACCAGTAGCATCCGCCACGCAACGGAGCGAAGGCCCCGGGTCAGGAGCCAGGTCGAGAGCAGAAGGTTGAGCGGCACGAAGGCAGG
>JAYUYE010000502.1:0-4262 GCA_043752985.1 Myxococcales bacterium | reverse complement strand
GCTCGAGAAGCAGCTCTGTACATCGGCAAGGCTTGGGCCTTGATCGGAGATTCACACCTCCACGGATTTCGGATCCGATACGCCTTTCTCTCAGAGCTCGAGATGCGATCAGCTCTCACGATCCTCGCCCGACGCACTTCGCACCCTCGCGCGCTGAATTCGCTTGCGGGATCCGGCCGGATCGAAGATCCAGGTAAGGATGCGGGTGATCACGGCCACCATGACTGTCGTAGGCATTTATCTGACCCCCGTGGCCTCCGTGGCCTTCGCGGGTGAACCTGCGATGTTCTCGACCGCCGTGGAGCCGTCTGCGGCCTTCGCGGACATCCGGGTGGGGGTGACGCTCGAGGACGCGCAGCTCTCGCTGCGCTCGTTCGAGGCAGATGTCACGTACAAGGACGCGGCGAATCGCAAGCGCCTGATCAAGGCCGCGGCGGGCGATGCGAAGTACTACGTGCTGCTCGCCGGCAACGTCGTGTCGCGGATCGGAATCGAAGCTCCGGAGAAGGGCTTCGTCGCGAAGCTGACGAAGCAGTGGGGCAAGCCAGCCAAGGCGGTCAACGCCGCGGCCGAGGGCATCACGTCGTGGGGAGGCGCCGGATGGCGCGTCGATGTCGCGTGTCGCCAGACGCTATGCCGGCTCGCGTTCCACAGCTCGCTGACGGCGAAGTTCTTCGGTGGCTCCGTTGCGCCGCCGGGTGCGCTTGCGGGCGTGAAGCTCGGAATGACACGCGATCAGATCGATGGACTGTTCGCGAGTGGCGTCGAGGTACCCGCAGGTCCGGAGGACGTCCGGCTCTCCGTCGACATCGGCAAGGACAACCGCATCCGCTCGATCGTGATCGCGGGATTGCCCGCGAATGCCGGCGAGCTGATGAACGCAGCGTGGGGCCAGGCGACTGCCGTCGAGGCAAAGCCGACCTGGTTCAACCCGAGCACGGGCTGGCGCGCGCGCTACGACCAGACGCTCCAGGTCGTGCAGCTCACCGAGTACATGCCGGTCATGTCGCTGCTCGGTCACGGCGACAAGCTCGCACTGCCGCTGATCGGCCTGACGCAGGCACAGCTGGCGAAGGTCTATCCGAAGCTGCAGACCTCGAAGGTCGGCACGCACGTCGCGCTGCCGCCGACGGAGTTTTCGACCGCGCTGACGATGATCGGGCTGTCGTTTGACCCACACACCGGCAAGTCGTCCGGCGCGGTGTTCGCGATCCCGTTCGACTCGCTTGCGCACAAGGACCTGCTCGTGAAGGTCCTCGAGGCAAAGTGGGGCAAAGGCCAGGAGAAGCTCGAGCGCGGCCAGCGGGTGATGACGTTCCCGGCGGCCAAGACCCGCGTGCAAGTCCTCGTCGATCGCGCGAACGAGCTCCTCGTCGAGCTGCGCTGACCCCACGCCCGCTGAAGGCGGACCCTCGGCTCGGGCCCGGGGCGATTCGCCCCGAGCCGGTTGTCGTCGCGCCACCTTCGGGGCAGCCTGGGTTGGTGAGGTCTGGCGTACTCGCCGCGCTCGCGGTCGCCGCGTGCAACTCGGCGCCGGCAGCGACGACCGAGTTCTTCGGCCCGCACATCGAGCCGCCGCGCGGGCTCGCGAAGCTCCGTCCGGGGATGACGGTCGCGCAGGCGCGCACGCTGGTCCCCGGGTTGCGCGAGGATCATCGCGGTGTGCGCGAGCACCTCGTCCTCGACTCGGGCGTCGGTGACGTCAAGCTCGAGGTTCGCGTCGACGCGGGCACCGTCGCGAGCATCCTCGCCGTCGTCCAAGGGCAGAGCGCACGCGACCTGTTGACCCGCGCGTGGGGCGAGCCCGAGACGTCGAAGGACGCTCTCGGTCAGCCCGAGGTCACGTGGGCGAGCGAGTCGACCGGCTGGAAGGTCAAGCTCGACTGCCTCGAGCGCAATTGCTTCCTCGATTACGTGCCGTATCACGTGCTGACCGCGGAGTTCTTCGGCGCGCACGTCGTGCCGCCGGGCCCGCTCGCGAATCTGCGCGTCGGCATGAAGCTCGTCGATGCGCGCAAGCAAGCACCGGGTCTGATCGATGTGCGCGCCGGGATCGCAACCGGCGTCGACGGCGTTCGCCAGTACGTCGCGACCGACGACAAGCTCGGTCTCGTGCGTGCGATCTATCTCAACTTACCGGTGCACGCCGAGAACTTGATCGCTGAAGCGTGGGGGCCGGGCCTTCCCGCGATGGAGCCGGTCGGCAAGACCGTCCTGGTGTGGCCCGATCCGACGACCGGGTGGCGTGCGACGCTGCGTGATGCGCTCGGCTCCAGCCACGACCTCGCGTTCGACAACTATCTCCCGGCGGCCACGCTATTCGGCGAGCAGCCCGATGTGCTCGACGCGGTGCCGGTCCTCAACAGCACCATAGAAGAGCTCAAGCAGATGTTCCCGAGCGAGCTGGGCGCGCCGAGCAAGGATCGCGACTACGTGCTGACGCTGCCACCGACCGAGTGGGAGCGAGCGTCGACAAAGATCACGCTCGGCACCGCCGGGGGCCGTGTCCGCGAGCTGCACTTCGCGATCCCGTTCAAGGCGCATCCCGACGCGCAGAACACGTTGCTCCAGCTGTTCACTCACAAGTGGGGCCAGCCGCGGCCGAGTGACGATGGTGGAAAGCGCGTCCTGATCTTCCGCGACGGTGATCCGCGCGTCGAGGTCCGCGAGGACACCGAGCACGACGTCTGGCAGATCGAGATTCGCCGCTAGCTCACTCGGTCGTCGCCTCGAGCTCGATCGTCCCGAGCTCGACCCGGCCGTTGATCGTGTACTCGGTCCGCATCGACGCCAGGCTCTCGCGGCCGGTGGCGCGGTCGATCACCATGCGGCCGCTCGCTTCGAGACCGAACCGTTCACTGGTCAGCTCGACCGCCATGTCGAACGTCGCGCTCGTGTCATCGAACGAACGCAGCGTCAGCTTGACCTTCGTGCCCGGCGGCAAGGACGACGGCGGGCGCACGCTGACGGTCTTGCCGGTCCAGAAGTCGCGGTCGGTGACCATCATCATCGTCGAGTCGGGCTGCCCCGCGTTGCGGTGATCCTTGCGGACGAGGTCCTCGTCGCCGGGCGGCGTGCCGTCCTCGGCAACGACGTCGGTCTGGCCCGCGCCCCGTGTGATCACGAACGTCCTGCCCGCGAGCGGCGCATCCTCGCCACCCGCCTCGAGATACGTGACCCGGGCCTTCGTGATCGCGAAGCCGTCGACGGCCAGCACCTCGTTGCGCGTGACCTTGTGCGTCTCGCGATCCTCACCGCGGGTCACCGTGTTCTCGGTGCGCACCGAACCGACTCGCGGTGCGACCCGCGCGATCCGCAGCGTGGCCGGCGCGGGCGCCACGTTGGCGACGGGCTGCGATGACGACGACGGCGGAGCGCTGCCGCCGAAGCACGCGGTGACGAACACGAGAGCAAGCACGGCACGAAAGCTCATCGGTCGGATCATACTCAATCGCGGACGTGACCGCCGTCAGACTCGAACGGCGAACCCTCGAGCGCGGAGCGTGGTGCGCTCGAGACCACGGTCTCCGCAGGCCCTGCCATGGTCATGCCGAACCGCAGTCGCCCTTCGCGGGCGGGCGCTGGCACTCGAGCACGAGCGTTGCGGTGGCGCCGGGTGCGAGCCAGAGCTGATACGCATCCGAGAGCGCGCACGCTCAGATCGCGTTCCGCTCGATCGAGACGCGCGCCTGTTCGGCGAGCAGGCGCACCGCGAACCCGATCGTCGAGAACCGCGGATCCTTCGTCAGGCCCTTCGCGTAGCGGTAGTAGATCTGCTGCGCGATCACGGCGGTCTTGAGCAGGCCGAACGCGTAGTAGAAGACCAGGTGTTCGGTCGAGCGACCCGAGCGTTCGAGGTAGCGCCGGGCGACCTCCTCGCGCGTCATCATGCCGGGGCGCGCCGTCGGCCCGAACGGCAGCTGGTGGTATGCCGGTGGATCGCTCGCCTGCGCCCAGTATGAAAGCGAGGTCCCGAGATCCATGAACGGGTCGCCGATCGTGGTCATTTCCCAGTCGAGGACGCCGGTGATCTTGTCGAGCGACGGATCGAAGACCACGTTGTCGAACTTGAAGTCGTTGTGGATCAGGGCCGGCGCACCGTCGGCAGGCATGTGGCTTGCGAGCCACGCGGCGACCTCGGTGACCGCGGGGAGGTCGTCGGTCTGCGAGTTTCTGTAGCGCTCCGTCCATCCGGTGACCTGGCGTTCGATGTAGCCCGCGGGCTTGCCGAACTCGCCGAGGCCGGCCGCGGCGTAGTCGAC
>JAYUYE010000501.1:0-1570 GCA_043752985.1 Myxococcales bacterium | reverse complement strand
CGGCGAGACGATCACCGTCGAGAGCGAGGCACCGTCCGCGGCGCCCGGTGCGGCGCAGCTCGACCGAAAAGAGCTCCAGCGGATTCCCGGCACCGGTGGCGACATCGTGCGCGCGCTCACCGTGATGCCCGGCGTCGTCAACTTGCAGGTCCCGCTCGGCTACTCGGGCGTCGTCATCCGCGGATCGTCGCCGCAGGACTCCAAGGTCCTGATCGACGACTTCGAGGTCCCGGTGCTGTTTCACAACATCGGCTTTCGCGCGGTCGTGCCGGCCGAGACGATCGCATCACTCGACTACATCCCCGGCGGATTCGACGTGTCGATGGGACGCGCCACGTCAGGCGTCGTCGCGCTGACCACGCGCGCCGGCGATGACAAGCGCAGCACGCAGGCCGAGATCTCGGTGATCGACGGCGGTCTCCTCGCGCAGGGTCCGGCGGGCGAGAAGACGCGCTACCTGTTCGCGCTGCGCCGTTCGACGATCGACTTCGTGCTGCCGTCGGTGATCCCCGACAGCGTCGATCTCTCGCTGACCACGGTGCCGCGTTACTACGATGGCCAGCTCCGGCTCGACCACCAGTACAGCGACAAGCTCAAGCTGACGCTGTCGAGCGTCGCGACCGACGACACGTTCGAGCTGTTCGCGACGAAGAACGAGGACGCCAAGAGCAAGCGGTTCTACAACCGCACCCGGTTCGTTCGCGTCACCGCGGCCGCTCGCTACAAGGACGGCCCATGGCAGGCGAACCTCGCACTGTCGGGGCTCGCGCAGCAATTTCTGTTCGAGGCGGGTCTCTACCAGAAGATCGACATCCGCACGCCGACGGTGACGCCGCGGTTCGAGGTCACGCGGAGCGAGCCCACCGCGATCGGCCTCAAGAACGTCGTCTGGCGCGTCGGCGCAGAGGTGCAGAGTGGGCGCGGCTCGATCGATCTCGCACTGCCCGAGGAGCGCCGCGAGGGCGAGCCCATGCCGGAGATGGATCCCGAGGACACCTCGGTAAAGTTCAACGGGTCCGTGTGGGTCAACGACTTCACGGCGTGGACCGCACTCGCCGCGGACTTCGATCCCCGCGTTCGCGTGACCGCCGGTGTCCGCGCCGAGTACTACGCGCGGCCCGACGAGCTCGCGGTACAGCCGCGCGGTGAGATCGCGGTCAAGGTCGCGGATGCCTGGAAGGTCCGGCTGTCCGCGGGCGCGTTTCGCCGACCGCCCGAGTACCAGTCGGAGTTCCTCTCGGAAACCGCGAACTCCGAGGCGTCGCGCCAGACGATCCTCGGGCTCCAGTACGAGCCGCGCGACGGAGTCCGCGTCCAGGCCTCGACGTACTACACGGATCGCACGAACCTCATCACCCACAACATGGACGGCACGCTCGGCAACAACGGGCGCGGCAAGACCACCGGTGCCGAGCTCCTCGCGACGTATCGCGGCGGTCCGTGGTTCGGCTGGCTCAGCTACTCGTACTCGCACTCGACGCGCGTCGATCGGCCCGGCGAGGACAGCCGGTTGTTCGACTACGATCAGCCCCACAGCATGAATGCCGCGGTCAGCTGGCAGCGCGGTCGC
>JAYUYE010000500.1:0-10181 GCA_043752985.1 Myxococcales bacterium | reverse complement strand
GCATCGACCGAAGTGTCCCACATCGCGATTCTCCGACCACGTCCTATCGGGACAAGGGGCGACTTGGTAGCGTGGATTGCAGATGGCGCGCGTGCTGCGATTACCCGACCGCGGTCGGCTGCTCGTATGCACGGATCTTCAAGGCTGCATGCGCGACTACCTGCGCATGGTGCAGACCTTCGAGGAAGCGCTGCTGACGTATCAGGGCGATGCGCACCTGTTGTTCACCGGCGACCTGATCCATGGGCCGCACATCGATCCCGAGGACTGGCCTGACTTCCTCGGTGAGTATTATCGCGACGCCTCGGGCGAGGTCATGATCGCCTATGCCGGGCTCGCCGCGCAGTACCCCGGCCGCGTCCATGCGCTGCTCGGCAATCACGAGCACGGGCACGTCGGCGGTCCGCACACGGCGAAGTTTGCCGCCGACGAGGTCGCCCTGCTCGAGCAGATCCTCGGGCCGGCGGGCACGGCGCGCATGCGCGGCATCATCCACACGTTTGCTCTCGCGGCGGTCAGCCGCTGCGGTGCGGTGTTCACGCACGGCGCGCCGGCGGCACACGTCGACTCGATCGCCGACGTCGAGGCTGCGGACCTTTCGGGCGCGCAGTACTCGAGCCCGCTCGACGTGCTCGACACGCCCGTCGTCGGCAAGATCCTGTGGGCGCGGTCGGCGACTGGAGCCGAGGCCCGCCGGTTCCTCCGCGGGATGAACGGCACGATGGCGATCTACGGCCACGATGTGATCCCCGAGGGGTACGAGTGCGTCGGCGACGAACAGATGGTCGTGTCGACCAGCTTCGGGGTCTACGACACCAACAAGATCTACATCTCGCTCGACCTCGCCGCGAAGTACCGCGGGGTCGGCGATCTCCGGATCGGCCACGAGATCCTGCCCCTGTACCCGGACAAGGCCCCCGCCCGGCTCGGCGGGAAGGCCCGCGCGTCATAATTTCACTGGGTTAGCGCGCCACTCCACACTCGGGCAGGCTTGCGTTTTGCCCCGTGGATCCTTATAAAGCGTGGCTCACCCGAGCCCTTCGCCCCCGCGAAGTAACGAGGTCTCCCATGAAAGATTCTGCCAATCATCCGCACTATCGCCCCGCCCGCATCAACTGCGCCTGCGGAGCCATCCACGAGACCTTCTCCACGCGTGGAGACCACGGTGTCGACATCTGCTCGAACTGCCACCCGTTCTTCACGGGCAAGCAGAAGCTGATGGACACGGCCGGCCGGATCGACCGCTTCAACAAGAAGTACGCGAACGTCGCTGCGGGCAAGATGCCCGAAGCGAAGCCGACCGAGACCAAGTAGTCGCGCGGGCCTCGGCCCATGTTCGATCAGCAGAGTTTCAAGGACAAGATGTCGGCGCTCGAGCGCCGGCACGAAGAGCTCGGTTCGCTTCTCGGCACGGCCGAGATCATCAACAAGCGAGCCGAGTTCCTCAAGCTATCGCGCGAGCACTCCGAGCTCGACGCGCTGGTTCCGGCGTGGAAAAAATACGAGAAGCTGCTCGCCGACCTCAAACAGGCAAAGCAGATGGTCGACGCCGAGTCCGACTCCGAGCTCCGCGAGATGGCTCGCGAGGACGCCACTCTGCTCGAACAGCAGAAGCTGGTTGCCGAGCAGGCGATCAAGATCCTGCTGCTGCCGAAGGATCCGGCCGACGGCAAGAACGCGATCATCGAGATCCGTGGCGGCACCGGCGGCGACGAGGCTGCGCTGTTCGCCGGCGATCTGTATCGGATGTACACGCGGTACGCCGAGCGCCAGGGCTGGAAGATGGAGGTGATGTCCATCAACGAAGGCAGCTCTGGCGGCTTCAAGGAAGTCATCGTGCTGGTCGACGGCAAGGACGTGTTCTCGAAGATGAAATTCGAGTCCGGCGTCCATCGTGTGCAGCGCGTCCCAGCCACCGAGGCACAGGGCCGCATTCATACGTCGGCGGCGACGGTCGCGGTGCTGCCCGAGGCCGAGGAAGTCGACATCAAGATCGACGAGAAGGACCTCAAGATCGATACCTATCGGTCGAGCGGCGCCGGCGGTCAGCACGTCAACACGACCGACTCCGCGGTCCGCATCACGCACTTGCCCACGATGACGATCGTCGCGTGTCAGGACGAGCGCTCGCAGATCAAGAACCGCGCGAAGGCGATGAAGGTTCTGCGCTCGCGGATCCTCGAGGCCGAGCGCGAGCGCCAGGCCGCCGCCGAGGCTGCATCGCGCAAGTCGCAGGTCGGCTCCGGAGATCGCTCCGAGAAGATCCGCACGTACAACTTCCCGCAGGATCGCGTCACCGATCACCGGATCGGCCTGACGAAGCACAACCTGCCCGCGATCATGGACGGCGGACTCGAAGACATCATCGATGCGCTGCGCGCGCACGATCAGGCCGAAGCTCTCAAGGCTCAAGCAGGCGCGTGATGGCCGGCCGACCGCGGGCCGCGATGATCGCGCTCGCCGTCCTGGCCACCGCATGCTCGCGGCGTGACCCGATCACGTCGTGCGACCAGCTGCTCGACGGTTCGTGGCGCAGCGACCATGACGCCGAGGAGTGGATGATCCTCGAACGCAGCGGCGGCGCGCTCGAGATCTATCCGTTGTTCCCCGACGGCCGTCCGCCGAATGCTCCCGCGGGGCTCGAGACCGCACCGCGTGCGATCGATCTGACGCGATCCCGCGGCGGGCTCTCCGGCGAGGTCTCGCGGCGCTTCCTGCGGCGCGGCATCGAATGCATCGCGAGGTCGCCCGTTCACGTCACGGGCTGCACGAACGACGTGCTCGAGCTCGTGCTGTCCGATCCCGCCGCACCCGCGGGCTTCGAGCCGTGCACGTTTCCACGGCCGGACTCGTCGCGTCGCGAGCGCTGGCGCCGCGAGTAGGAAGCTCGACTTCCAGGTGCGGTAGGGTGTCCCGGTGAAGCTCCGCACTCAGATCGCGATTTTCGTCGTCGTCGTGCTCCTTGGACTCGTCGGGTGGCGGGTGCTGCGGAGCGGCAGCGCGACCGACGCCGTGACGAGCGGAAGCGCGAGCAACGGCAGGGATGGCGCGAGCACGAGCGGCACCACGCCCGGAGCACAGCCCGCACCCGCGATCTCAGCGAGTGTCTCGGGCCGGGTCACCCAGCGCACCAGCGGTGCCGGGATTCCCGGAGCCCGCGTGGCACTCTCGCGCGCCGAGCTCGGTGCGTCGATCTTCGATGGCGCGAGCACGCCGACGATCCAGGTGGTGGCCGACGCCGAGGGGGCGTGGACCGCGACCAAGGTCCCGCCCGGTGCCTATGTCGTGGCGGCGGCTGCGAAGGGATTCATCCCGGGCATCCGCGAGAAGGTGTTCGTGGGCTCGGGCGATCGCACGACGGGGATCGATCTCGCGCTTGATGCCGGAGGCCTGCTCGTGTCGGGCCTGGTCAGTGACGTCGGCGGTGGGCCGATCGCAGGCGCCGAGGTGCGGATGACGCGCGAGCGGCAGTCGCTCGCCGAGGAAGGCGAGATGATCACGATCGCCGGCGATGACGGTCGCTACGAGATCACGCTCGCGGATGCGTCGTACGAGGCGATCGCGAGCCACGCGGACTACACGAGCGACAGCATGAGCTTCGAGCTCGGCGGCAAGTCGAAGACGATCGACTTCACCCTGACGCCGGGCGGCACGATCCGCGGCCACGTGGTGACGCGCGACGGCAAACCGCTGCCCGATGCATTCGTTCAGTCCGAGAGAACTGGCCGCCGTGGCGACTCGTCGTCGGCGCGCGCAGATGAGCAGGGAAAGTTCACGCTGAAGAGCCTCGACGCTGGCGCGATCTCGGTCACCGCATCCGGCCGCGGTTATGCGAGCAAGGCACCGACCGTGGTCGAGCTCGGCATCGGCGAGTCGATCGATGACATCACCGTGATCGTCGACCGCGCGTACACGATCAGCGGGACCGTCGTCGAGCGCGGCACCACGAAGGGCATCCCCGGCGTTCGGCTCGGTGTGTTCTCGATCGCTCGGAGCGAGACCGCGTTCGCGCTCGCACCGAGCGCCGTTGATGGAACGTTCGAGATCCTGGGCGTCAAGCCCGCGAGCTACATGCTGTTCGCGATCGGCGAAGAAGTCATGCCGGAGGTCGGCAAGCAGATCGAGGTCGTCGACAAGGACGTCGCCGGCCTGATGGTCGAGATGGCTGGCGGCGTCACGCTCACCGGCCGCGTCGAGCCCCCGCAGGTCGCGACGATCGGGATCACGCCAACGATGATCGGCCTCGCCAATCTGTTCGACGCCGTGAAGACCGCACTCGTCCGCGGCGAGAGCGACGCGACCGGTGCGTTCACGCTGCGCCATGTTCCGCCTGGCACATTCAACGTCACCGCGAACACCGAGACCGGCGACGCAGGGAAGGTCCTTGTCGTTGTCGAGGCCGTCGACAAGGCGGGTGTGATCGTGAAGCTCGAGAAGCGCTCGTCGATCGCGGGCCGCGTGGTCGATGCTCGCGGTACGGCGGTCGCCGGTGTTCGCGTGATCGCCAATCCAAAGCGCGACAAAGATCAATCGAACGCCTCGTTCTCGTTCGACGGCATGAAGGGCGATAGCGCGACCACGAGCACCGATGGGGCGTTCCTGGTCGTCGGTCTCGACGAGGGCAAGGTCGGTCTGCGCGTCACGGGCGACGGTGGCCCGCTGCGCTGGGCAGACGCCGCGCACCGCGACAAGCCACGTGACGAGATCGAGATCGACCTCGCGAAGAGCGTCGATCGCACCGGCATCGTGCTCACGGTCGAGACGCGCGACGGGGTGATCCGTGGCAACGTCATCGGTGCCGACAAGAAGCCGGCCGCCGACATCTGGGTGACCGCGACGCTCGTCGACGAGGCACCCAAGTCCAAGGGCGAGGAGGTCATGGAGGTGCGCCACGGCGAGGTTTCGCAGAGCAAACCCGTGCTGACCGGGCCCGATGGCACGTTCGTGATCGAGCGCCTGCGCAAGGGCACGTACGAGATCGTCGGCGAGGCCGCACGCGGTACCTCGCGCGCGCACAAGTCGGACGTCAAGACCGGCGACAGCGTCACGCTCACGTTGGCTCCGCTCGGCACTCTCACGGGTCGCGTGACCAGCGCCGGCAAACCCATCGCCGCCTACGACCTGTCGTGCAAGGCTCCACTCGCCAACGTCGGCCGCACGATCGACCGGGGCGTCACCGATGCGGACGGTGCGTACAAGCTCGAGCGCCTGCCACCGGGCGAGTACACGTGCACCGCGGTCGCCGACGAGGGACGCACGACCGGCAAGGTCAGCGTTCCGGCGGGCGAGGCGAAGCTCGATCTCGTGCTCGCGCCGTTCGCGACGATCACCGGCACGATCGTGTCCGCGCTGACGGGCAAGCCAGCGCCCGGCCTCACGGTGATGACGATCGGCGACGGCTTCGACCAGAAGATGATCACCGACATGCTGACGGGCGGCGGACCGACCAGCGATCCGGCCGGCAAGTTCACGGTCCCGCGCGTACCGACGGGCAAGGGCTCGCTGATCGTGCTGCCGAAGGACGGCGGGTTCCAGCCGCTCGCCAAGCGCGACTTCGAGGTGACGTCCGCGGGCCAGCGCGTCGATGTCGGCACGATCAAGGTCGTCCCGCCGCGCACGACGGAGGCCGGCACGCTCGGCATGGGCACCGAGGTCACCGACGGTGCGCTGCTCGTCGCCAGCGTGAAGCCGGGCGGCCCCGCCGAGGGTGCGGGCGTCCGCGTCGGCGACAAGATTGCTGCGATCAACGGCATTGCCGTCGCTGACCTGACGGCCGACATCGGGAAGACGCTGCTCGAGTCCGGCACCGTCGGAGTCGGACAGTCGTTCCAGCTGGGGGTAGATCGCGCCGGGACGGCGGCGCAGTTCACGATCGTCGCGGTTGCCTGGTAGCCGTCGTACAATAACCGGGATGTTCCGGTGGCTCGCCCCCGGCCTGGTCGCCGTCGGCTGTGGCGGTGATCCCGCAGCGGTCGATGCATCGATCGTTGCAGGCCCGCGCTGCGACCCGACCGCCGCGTTCGCCGCGCCCGAGCTGATCGCGAGCCTGTCCTCGGATCTCGACGACGCCACCGCGCGGTTATCGCCCGACGAGCTGATCGTCGTGTTCAGCCGGAAGACCGGCAGCTTCTACGATCTGTGGACGTCCGCGCGGCCCTCGATCGACGAGCCGTTCGCGGCGCCCTCGCTGCTGACCTCCGTCAACTCGGTGAATAACGAGGTCTGGCCATCGATCTCACCAGACGGTCTGGTGCTGATGTTCGACGCGGATCGCGGAACGCCCGGGATGTACCGGATCTGGTCGAGCACGCGCGCATCGATCACTGCGCCGTTCGGTCCGCCGGCGCAGCGCGCAGAGCTGTTGCCCGGCGAGATCCACGCGAACCTGCCCACCGATCGGGCGATCTACTTCACGTCGGCTGTGCGGCCCGGGCTTGGCGCGGGCGACATCTGGCGCGCCGACATCCACGAGAGCGGAGTCATCTTCGCCCCGGTCTCGGTCGTCGGCGGCGTCAACACGGCGGCCGACGAGGGCACGCCAGCGGTCACCGCCGACGAGCGCCAGATCTTCTTCCGGCGGACGACGGGCGCCGCACCCCAACCTCCCGAGGATGACATCTACATCGCGACGCGATCGACCGCGCAGGATGGCTGGGGACCCTCGGCGAAGGTGCCAGGTCTGAGCACCCCGGGATTGTCGGAGACGCCGGACTGGGTGTCCCCGGACGGCTGCCACCTCTACCTCCATGCCGCGATGCCGACCGGGCCGCTGCGCAACAACATCTACGTCGCGCGCCGCCCGCTGTAATCGCTACTTGATCAGCTTCGCGAGCTCGGCGCGCATCTTCTTGAGCTCGCCGCCCTGGTCGCCCTGCTCGAAGCCCTTCTTGACCACGCGCACGACACCGGACTTGTCGGCAATGAACGTCGTCGGCATCGTGTCCGAGCCGTAGCTCGCGACGACGCCGGACTTCGCCGACGGCAGGTAGACGAGCGTCATGTTCTTGAGCTTGAGCTTCTTGTGGAACCGCTTCGCGTCCTCGATGTCGTCATCGATGCCGATCGCGATGAACGTGATCTTGTCCTTGAGCTCGCCCGCGAGCTTGTCCCAGGTCGGCAGCTCCTTCGCGCACGGCTTGCACCACTCGGCGCCAACCGTGACGAGCACCCACTTCTGCCGGTACGACTTGAGCTTGAACGCCTTGCCCTTGGCATCGACGGCGACATCGAGCTCGGCGAGCCGGTCACCGACCTTGAGCACATCGGCCTGCGCGACGCCCGACACCAGCAGCACGGCAGCGAGCGCGAGGATGCGGAGCATGGAGCTTCGACGTCCCACCCCCCTCATCGATTCACCGCCAGCTCCTCCTCGATCCACATGGTGATGTAGTCGGGGTCGAAGGGGCCTTCGTACTTGCGATCGTTGAAGAACAAGGTGGGAGTCGAGTCGACCCCCGCCGCGAGGCCCTGGGCCTGGTCGCTGGCGACGTGGGCGGCAACCGCGTCGTAGTCGGCCGCGAACTTGGTCATGTCGAGGCCGAGCTGCTGGGCGTAGCCCATCACGGCCTCCTTGCCATGCTGCGGCGTCCGGGCGAACAGCACCTCGTGCATCTCCTTGAACTTGCCCTGGCTGGCAGCGGCGAGCGCTGCCTGCGCCGCGCTCTTGGAGTCGGGGTGCTTGCCGTCGAGCGGGTACATCATGAAGTACTCGACGACCTTGCCCTTGTTGTCGTTCGCGACCTTCTCGAGGATCGGTTTGAACGTGGCGCAGAACGGGCACGCGTAGTCGTAGAACTCGACGAGCCGGACGGGCGCATCTTCGGCTCCGACGCGCGGCGCCTTCGAGAGCTCGAACTTCGGCTTCGCGCCGGGCGCCGCCTCGTACTTCTTGGTGAAGAACTCGCGGGTGTCCTTCTCGTTGACCTCGTCACCGAGCAGCGCCGCGACGTACTTCACCGCATACGGTGCGCGCTTGCACGACGTGTCCTCGGTGAAGGACGTCCGCAGGCTGGTCTTGCCGCACGGCGAGTTCAGCGATCCGACCAGCTTGTAGAACAGCTGCTGGCGATCCGCGGACAGCTTGCTGACGTCGATCCCCGGGAGCGGCGACGTGTCGACGGGGCCTGAAGTCTTGTCGACGCGGTCCATCGCCGTGATCGCACCCGTGTCATTGGGCTTCTTCTTCTCGCACGCGCCGCCCATCAGCAGCGGGAGACTGAGCAGAGCGAGTAGGAACCGCCCGCCGAATCGCGTGATTGACCGCGTGTTTGGCACGCCTCGTTGTAGTGCACGCAGTGTCTGTTTTCAACCGAACCTCGTGGTATCAACCTGACTGAATGACGGTTCATTCAGCAGCGGACCGCGGCAACGACAAGCGCGAACGGATCCTGGCCGCGGCCGAGACCGTGTTCGCGAAGCACGGCTTCTTCGCCGCGCGCGTCGCCGAGATCGCGAAGGAGGCGGGGGTCGCCGACGGCACGATCTACCTCTATTTCAAGAGCAAGGACGACCTCTTGATCTCGTGGTTCGAGAGCCGGATGAAGCAGGTCAACGAGGTCCTGCGCGCCGAGATCGCTGCACACCCGCCGCGCGATCAGCTGCGCGCGTTCATCAAGCGTTACCTCCAGCTCGTCAACGACGAGCCGCTCGCCGCCGAGGTGCTCACGATCGAGCTGCGCCAGAGCAGCAAGTTCATGAAGGAGTACGACAACCCGCAGTTCGCGGACTTTCTCCGCATGCTCGGCGGCATCATCGCAGCGGGTCAGGAGCGCGGAGAGCTAGACGCCTCGATCCCGAGTCACGTTGCCGCACGCTTGATCTTCGGGATGCTCGACGAGCTCGCGCTCGCGTGGGTCCTCGCGAAGCAACCTACGATCTCGACCGGCACTCCTGGTACCCGGCCGAAGAAGTTCGATATCGTCCGCGCGGCTGACTGGGTCGTCGCGCTCGTCACTTCCGGTCTCGACCGGACTAGCTCACCCAGAGGCAAGAAGGAGATGTCCACGTGAAGATCCTGGTTCCCGTGAAGAGGGTCCCTGACCCGACGCAGAAGGCGAAGATCAAGGACGGTCACATCGACCTGACCGGCGCGTCCTGGATCGTCAACACGTTCGACGAGTACGCCGTCGAGACCGCGCTGCGACTGGTCGAGAACGGTGCCGATGGCACCCGATCCGCCGGCGCCGAGATCATCGTTGTCTCGATCGGCCCCGAGGATGCCGCGAAGGAGATCCGCACCACGCTCGCGATGGGTGCGGACCGCGCGATCCATGTCGTCACCAAGGACTCGGAGATCGACGCGTCGATCGTCGTCAAGGTGCTCCAGTCGATCGTCGCCGCCGAGAAGCCCGACCTCGTGGTCATGGGCAAGCAGGCTGTCGATGGTGATGCGAACCAGGTCGGGCAGATGCTCGCCGGCAAGCTCGGCTGGGCGCAGGCGACGTTCGCGGCGACGCTCGAGCTCGGCGCAGACAAGAAGTCGCTGCTCGTTGGCCGCGAGGTCGATGGTGGTGTCGAGTACAAGCGCGTGCCGGTGCCGTCGGTGATCACGGTCGATCTCCGCATCGTCGGATCGAAGTCGGTGAAGAACGGCGTCACGCCGGACTCGCACACCTACTCCGGTGAAGGCGCTCGGTTGCCGTCGCTCAAGGGCATCATGGCCGCGAAGAAGAAGCCGATGGTGACCGGGAAGCTCGGCGACTACGGTGCCGAAGCCGCGCCCGTGATCAAGGAGCTGTCGGTGACGCTGCCCCCGCCGCGCGCGGCCGGTCAGATCGTCGCGGACGTCTCCACACTCGTGAAGAAGCTCGCTGATGAAGCGAAGGCTCTCTAAGGACCGCCATGGGTAACATCCTCGCACTCTGTGAATTCAACGGCCCGACGCTCCGTTCGAGCGCGCTCGCCAACCTCACGTTCGCGCGCACCGCCGCCACCGCTCATGGTGGTGAGGTCGTCGCGCTGCTCGTCGGTGCCGGCGCGCAGGCCGCCAGCGCCAATGCCGCGAAGTACGCCGCCAAGGTGCTCGTCGTCGAGGACGCCGGCCTCGCGAACTATCTCGCCGAGACGTACGCGCCGATCGTCGCGCGCCTCGCCAAGGAGAACGGCGCGACCGTGGTGTCCGCGACTGCGACCGCGCAGGGCAAGGACCTCTTGCCGCGCGTCGCCGCCCTGCTCGATGCGGG
>JAYUYE010000499.1:0-1577 GCA_043752985.1 Myxococcales bacterium | reverse complement strand
CCGAGCTATGCGGATCTGTTTTTGTTCGGCGATCCATCGCGCACGCGAGGCAAGCCGTGAAGCTGCGCGGCAGGTTCACCTTGACGCTCGCACTCGCGGCGCTCGTGCCGATCAGCGTGGCCGCGGTTGTCACGCGTCAGGTGATCGCTGCGAGCTATCGCTCCGACTACGAGGACAACCGTCGGCTCGCCGAGGCTGGCCTGCGTCGCGAGCTCGGGCGGCTGACGTTTCAGGTCTCCGAGGCAGCATCGTCGCTCGCCGATCCGCAGGATCCATTCATCGGCGTGCTGCTCGGCGAGCTCGGCAAAGGCACGCTCGGCGACGGCAGGGTGCTCAAGAGCCTGCGCGAGCGCGGCGGTGGCCAGATGCGCGGGCTGTCGCTGCAGGTGCTCACGGTCACCGGTCCCGACGACGTCGTACTGGTCACTCCGCACTACCGCGATGCGACCGACGACGTGAATCCGCAGGTTCGCCAGCGCGCGATCAAGACCGGCGGCACGCCGTACTTCGTCTACGAGCAGGTCCGCGTGGGGCCGACGGTCGAGACGGTCCTCGTCGCCCAGGCCGCGCATCTCGCGCGTAAGGACGAGTTCTCGGTCGCGCTGTGGGCCGGCCGCAAGGTCACCGGCGACGTGCTCGACACCGTGCGCCGGCCGGGCCGCGTCGACGCCCGCCTCGTAGATCCGGGTGGCCGCGTCCTGTTGCCACCCACGGGCAAAGACTGGGCGACCCTCGCGAAGGACCCGCCGATCAAGGTCGGGCTACCCGGCCCCGACGGCAAGGATGTCGCCGTGATCGAGATCGCGGTGTCGGACGGCGACATGGATCAGATCCTCCGCAAGCTCACGCTGACGTCCGCCGCGCTCGCCTTCGGTGCACTCGGCGCGGTCGTGCTGATCGGCCTCCTCGTCGCTCGTCGGACCGCACGCGATCTCGATCAGCTCGTCGCTGGCTCGCTCGCTGCCGCACGTGGCGACCTCGATCACCGCGTGCCGGTGCGCAGCAAGGACGAGGTCGCGGCCGTCGCCAACGCGTTCAACTTCATGATGGAAGATCTGCGGACGTCAAAGGAGAAGCTGGTGATCGCCGAGCGGATCGCGGCGTGGCAGGAGATCGCGCGTCGCCTCGCGCACGAGATCAAGAATCCGCTCACCCCGATCCAGATGGCGATGGATACGCTGCGCAAGACCTGGAAGAAGCAGCACCCCGACTTCGCCGAGATTCTCGAAGAGTCGACGACGACCGTGCTCCAGGAGGCCGACCGCCTCAAGCATATCGTCTCGGAGTTCTCGGACTTCGCGCGGATGCCAAAGCCGGAGTTCGGCCGCATCGATCTCAACGAGGTCGTGCGGGCGGGAACCAGCCTGTACGTCGGCGCCGTGCCGATCGAGATCAAGCTCGCCGATCAGCTACCCGAGCTCGACGCCGACAAGGCGCAGCTCAACCAGATCGTGCTCAACCTCGTCGAGAACGCACGCGATGCGATCAGCAAGCGCGAGGGCGGCAAGATCATGGTCAGCACCAAGCTCGGCGATGCCGGCGATCGTGCGCTGCTGATCGTCGAGGACAACGGTCCT
>JAYUYE010000498.1:0-1578 GCA_043752985.1 Myxococcales bacterium | reverse complement strand
GGCGGCGGCGAGGCAAAACGATCAGCAGCACGGCCACTACCAAGGGCCAGCCGTGGAGCGGTGCGCGACCGCCCTGGCAGCTGCAGGCATAGAAGCTCGAGCGATCGATCACGATCCCGATCCCTTCGCCTTCGAGCCGGATCATCTTCACGGTGTCACCGACGACCACCCGGAGATCGGCGGCGTGCGGGCCCGGTCGGGTCGGCGCGAACGCGACGCTGATCGTCATCTTCTGCTCGGGCTGCAGGGTGCGCATGTCCAGCTTCGGCTGAACGTCCCACGCGGCGAGGTTGCCGGCCGTCGAGACGAGGCCCTCGACCGAGACGTCGATCGGTGTCGAGTTGCAGTTCTCGAGCGTGATGGTCTGGCGCTTGCTCATCTGCTCGAGGCTGGTGGGCCCGAACGACAGAGCACCCGGCGACACGGCCGCGCCTGCATTGATGTAGAGGAGGGACACGTTGATCGTGAACGGACCCGGTCCCTCGACGTTCCAGGTCAACGTGCCCTCGAGCGGTCCCGCACCCGCGGACATGCTCGGATGCACGCTCGCGATCGCCGACCGCATCGGTGCGAGGAGCGCGGTGCCATCGATCGCGTAGGTCGTCGGGTCGACGTACGTCGGGGTGAATGCGCCATCCATCGTCGGACGCATCATCGTGAGCGTCGCGGTGCCATCGTTGATCAGCATCACCGTGCCGCTGACGTCGGAGCCGACGCACGCCGTTCCGAGCTCGAGGTTCGTGGCCGGCGCGAGGCGAGCGGACGGCGTCACGACCTTGCCGGAGATCGGCTGCTCGAGCTCGACGGAATCGACGGTGACGCGCAGGCGCGCCGTGGCGAGGTCGACCTCGGTCGCCGTCGACAACGTCAGCGTGGTCATCAGCTCTTCGCCGGGTGCCAGCATGCGCGGCAGATTCGTGGGAATCGGCATGGTCGGTCCGAGCGTCAGGCCCTGCACGCCACCGACGAGCTCGATCCCCGTGATGCGCGCCGAGGTCACGGCGGTGAGCGGATTGCGGATGATCGCCGTGATCTGCGCGCCGGCTGCGCCCCTCCAGACCTCGCCGAAGTCGAGCTCCGGCATGATCTGCACGCTGGTGTTCACGACCTTGCAGTGCGCGGACACGGTGGCGACGCCACTCTGATCGAACAGGCCCGTCGGCTCGGCCCGGTACGTGTTCGCGCTCTTCGTGATCGTGATCGTGCGCGTGTCTTCGACCGCGGTCGCGGACCGGCAGGTCACTGTCACCGGCGAGTCCATGCCTGGATTCGCGGGCAGGGACACCGTGGTCGTCGACAGCATGAATGGCGCGCCACCGGCCGCTGTCACGGTGGCGCTGGTCGACACGTTGCCATTGTTGCGCAGCTTCAGCGTGCGCGACTGAGGTGTGTTGAGACCGACCGTGCCGAGCTCGAGCGTGTAGCTCTGCGCGGCGGTTGGTTCGGTGAGCTCGAGCACGGCACCTGTGCCAGTTCCTTGCAGCGTGACGGTCTGGGTCATCGTCCCGTTGTTCGCGGAGATCAGCATCGACGAGCTTCGGTCTCCGTGCGCCGTGGGGTTAAACGTCACCTGGACGG
>JAYUYE010000497.1:0-1578 GCA_043752985.1 Myxococcales bacterium | reverse complement strand
GGTGTCCATCGGGGCATCCAGCGATGCGTGCTTGCGATGCTTGCGTCTCCTGGTCTGGTCAACGCACAGGTTGCGCGCGATGGTGTAAAGCCACGTCGTAAACTTGGCCTGCCGCTTGTAAGCCTCCGCGCCTTTGATGACGCGCATGAAGGCTTCTTGTAGAAGATCCTCGGCGGTCTCCTTGTCCCCGATGAACCGGAGGATAAAGTTGAAGACCGGCCTGCGATGACGCGACAGCAAGACCTCGAAGGCGCGAACCTCGCCCTTCTGGTACAGGACCATCAGGTCTTCGTCGGCTTGGTCGGTGATCATCGGTAGTTACGCCGCCGTCCCGGACACTACCCCAGAACGAGCCGGGCCGTAGACCGGTTACGGCTTCTGGCACGTTGGACAGTAAAAGGTCGCCCGTCCTTGGAGAACAGAGCGACGGATTATCGTCTTGCAACGAAGGCACGGCTCACCCGCCCGGTCGTACACCCACAGATAGTCGGCGTTCTCCCCCTCAGCACCATCGGCGTCCACGAAGTCGCGCAGGCTCGTTCCCCCGTTCTCGAGGGCGTTCGCGATGACTTCGGAGATCGCGAGTGCGAGCCGCTCCGCTGACGCGACGGTCAGCTTGTGGGCACGCGTGGTCGGTCGCAGCTTGGCCCGCCACAGCGCCTCCGAGGCGTAGATGTTGCCGACCCCGGCGAGGACACTCTGGTCGAGCACGAACGCCTTGAGCATCGCTTTCTTGCCGCGCGACCGAGCGTGAAATGCGACCGGGTCGACGCCATCCGTCAACGCATCCGGACCGAGCACCGACAGCGCGGGATGCTCGCGTTCCGTCGCGCGGGTGACGACGTCGATCTGACCAAACCGGCGCGGATCGCTGAATCGCAGCTCTCGTCCGCCGAGACCGAGGACGACGTGGGTGTGGTTCGCGCGCGGATCGCCGGCCTTGTTGATCCGGAGCCGTCCCGTCATCCCGAGGTGGACCAGGAGCGAGCGCTCGCCGTCGGTGTCGACCAAGAGGTACTTTCCGATCCGGCGGACCGCGGTGATCGTCGAACCGACGAGCTTCTTGAGCGCCGCCCGCGGAGGGATGCGCGCCATGTGGAGCCCCTTGCCGCTGTCCCACACCGATGCGATCCGCGCGCCGATCGCGGGCGTCAGCGTTCGTCGGACGGTCTCGACCTCGGGCAGCTCCGGCATCGAACGTTGCTTACCAGGATCAGCGTGCGGCGACCATCGACGCCGGGGGGATGGCGGCGGCGAGTGCACCGAACTCGGCGATGTCGAGCGTCTCGCCGCGACGCTGACCGTCGATCGCCGTGTGCGCGAGAGCTGCGTCCACCGCGGCGTCGTCGAACATCGCGCGGAGCGCATTGCGCAGCGTCTTTCGGCGCTGGCCAAACGCGGCGTGAACGACGACCGAGTAGTGCTTCTCGTCGGCGATCGGGACGCGCGGCAGCCCGCCCGCTAGCGGCACCAGCTTGATCACGGTCGAGTCGATCTTCGGCGGCGGAACGAACGAGCCCGCGCCGACCTTCGCCACCGAGGTGACGTCTGCGTAGGTCCGGAGCATCACGCCAATCG
>JAYUYE010000496.1:0-1579 GCA_043752985.1 Myxococcales bacterium | reverse complement strand
GGGGCGCTATCGCATCGAGGACGAGCTCGGGCGTGGCGCGATGGGCGCGGTCTATCGGGGAACTCACCTTCGGCTCGAGCGCGAGGTCGCGATCAAGGTGATGCACGTCCACCTGCACGAGCCGCAGCTCCTCGACCGGTTCCGCCGCGAGGCCAAGGTCGCCGGGAAGCTCCAGCACCCGAACCTGATCGGGGTCCTCGACGCGGGTGAGACCCGGGACGGTCGTCCCGTGATGATCCTCGAGCTCGCAGCGGGACGGACGTTGACCACGGTCCTCGAGGTCAGCCCCGCACCGCGCCGCGTCATCCGGCTGGTCAAGCAGATCCTCCTTGGCCTCGGCTATGCGCACGAAGCCGGGCTGATTCACCGCGACCTCAAGCCCGACAACATCATGGTCGAGATCGGTCGCGACGGGACCGAGATCCCGCGGATCGTCGATTTCGGGATCGCGCTGCTCCGCGATCGCGACGGCGGCGTGGAGGGCGGCCGGCTCACCGAAACCGGGCAGGTTCTCGGCACGCCGCTCTACATGGCGCCCGAGCTCGCGCAGGCGGAGGCGTTCGATCACCGCGTCGATCTGTTCGCGCTCGGCGTGATCGTCTACCAGATGCTCGCCGGTCAGCTGCCGTTCACCGGCAACGCGATCGAGATCGCGCTCGCGAACATCGGGCGCGATCCTCCACCGATCGCGACGTTCAACGCCGATGTCGATCCGCTGCTCGAGGCCTTCGCGCGCAAGCTGATGGCGCGCAAGCTTCCAAACCGGTTCGCGAGCGCAGGCGACGCATTGCGCGTGCTCGAGCTGATCGAGACCGATCGTCGCGCTGCGGGGCTCGCGCTCGGCATCATGGAGGTCGACACCGCGTTCGCGCTGATCACGCTGCCCGAGCTGCCGCCGCGCTGATCAGATCTTGATCGCGGGCCCGACGTGACCGTCGCCGTCCGCGATCGCGACCCACAGCTGCTTCGGCAATCCCGTCAGCCACGCTTTCTCGCCGAGTCCGTTGAACAGCGAGATCTCCCGACCGCCGCCGCCGAGGTCGACGATCCGCGCGAGCTTCGCGTGCGGTCGCTCGAGATCTGGCTTGCTGAGGTACACGAGCAGTACCGCGTCGTCGAGATCCACGGTCGTCGGCTTCAGCTCGAGGCGGATCACCGGGCCGGCCGGCGAGCACAGGCCCTCTTTCTCGCGCGCCGCGGACACGCGCTTGATCCCGCCCCACGCGGGAAGGATTCGCTCCTCGCTCGAGACCGTCAGCTCCGCGAGCATTCTGCCCTTCTGCGAGACCTGGATCCGGGCGCCGTCGGGGAGTGGCTTCCTGGGACGCAGGTATCGACCGACGCGATCGATCGCGACCGCGGTGCCGAGACATACCGTCGACGGAGTGCAGTTCGTCGCCACAGACCGCACGGTGACGTCACCCGTGACGTTCCACAGCGAGATCCACGGCTGGTGCCCCGGCGCCTTGCCGCTCGCCGGCTGGAACGCCGACGCGGCGGGCTCGCCGGAGATCGTGCAAGCCTCGGCCGACGACCTGTCGAGGAGAGCGAGCAAGGCCGCGAGCAAGACGACGCGCAT
>JAYUYE010000495.1:0-4287 GCA_043752985.1 Myxococcales bacterium | reverse complement strand
TCGCGGTAGAAGGCGACGGCAACGGCGACAGTGTACAGCTCGGGGCCGACGGTGACGGCTCATGGCTCACGGCCGACGGCGACGGCGACGCCGACCGGCTCACGGGTGACGGCGACCGGCTCACGGGTGACGGTGACGGTGACGGCGACGGCGACCGGCTCACCGGCGACGGCGACCGGCTCACGGCCGATGGCGACGAGCTCGCAGCAGCGCAGGACGAAGGCGGCGAGGTCGTTGAGGGCGACGGCGAGGGCGAAGCGGCGGCGATGCCGACCAGCGCGGCGTCCATGGATGCTGTTCAGCTCAAGCAGCTCGTCGAGGCACTCGTGTTCGCGTCGGACAAGCCGATCACGGTGCAGCGGCTGCGCCAGCTCACGCGCGTCAGCGACGTTCCGCGACTCGAGCAGACGCTCGTCGAGATCGCGGCGGATTACGCCGAGCGCGGCCTCGTGCTGCAGCAGGTCTCCGGCGGCTACCAGTTCCGCACGCGGCCGCAGTTCTCGGCGTGGGTCCAGCAGCTGATCGCGGGCCGCCCGGTGCGGCTGTCGCGCGCGCAGCTCGAGACGCTCGCGATCATCGCGTATCGCCAGCCGATCACGCGTCCCGAGATCGACGACATCCGTGGCGTCGATTCGAGCGCGACGCTCAAGCTCCTCATGGACCGCTTGCTGATCCGCGTGCTCGGCAAGAAGGAAGAGGTCGGCCGGCCGATGCTGTACGGCACGACCCGCGAGTTCCTCGACTTCTTCAGCCTCGGCGATCTACGCGAGCTGCCGACGCTGCGCGAGTACTCCGAGCTGTCCGACGAGAGCCGCAAGGTCATGAGCAGCCGGCTCGGCATCGGCATGGACGGCAATGACGGTGGCGAGGGTGGCGAGGGCGGCGGCGGGACCGACGACGGCGGCGACGACAACGGCGGCGGCGACGACAACGGCGGCGGCGGCGGATCCTCGGGCTCCGGCGGTTCATCGGGCGGCGAAGGCCATGGCGGTTCCGATGACCTCGGCGACCTTGGGGATCCGGCGAACCTCGGCGACGGCAATGGGAACGACGTATTCCATGCGGGCTCGCTCTCCGAGCTTGCGTCTCGCGTGCTCGCGAGCGACGACGAGACGACGACGTTTGCCGGCGATGACGCGAGCGAGCCGATGACCGCGGAGGCGGATGGCGCGGAAGGCGATGACTCGGAGCTGGCGGATGCGAACGATGTCTCGAGTGACAACGCGATCACCGGTGAGGCGAACGAGGCGTCCGATGACGACTCGCTGATCGCTGACGCGGTTGACGCGAATGATGAGTCGAGTGATGTCGCAATTGCCGCTGACTCGAACGGCGGGTCCGATGGCGACTCGCAGATCGCTGACGCGAGCGATCCGTCGGGTGACGACGCGATCGCTGCGGCCGCGAACGAGGCGTCTGATGACGACTCGATGATCGCTGACGCGAACGACACGTCCGACGACAGGGAGACCCTCTCCGCTCGCGCGGCCGACGACACCGTCTCGGTCGATGCCGAGACCCGGCAGGTCATGCCGATCATCGTCGAGGACGTCGATCTCGACGCCGAGACCCGGGACATCCACCGGGTCACGGAGTCGATGACGCTTACCGATGCACCTGATCTCGAGCGCTCCGAGACGCGGATCGTCGATCCGCTGATCGCCGCTGAGGTGCTCGCACACGCCGAGACGATCGTGTCGTCCGGCGATTCACCGTCGGAGTAGGTATGGCAGAACAAGTACGCCTGCAACGTTATCTCGCTTCGGCGGGCGTGGCAGCGCGACGCAAGGCAGAGACGCTGATCACCGAAGGTCGCGTCAAGGTCAACGGCAAGGTCGTGACGACGCTCGGGACGAAGGTCGATCCCGAGAACGACGAGGTCATGGTCGACGGCGAGGCGGTGATGGCGCTCGACGCGTTCTACGTCGTCCTCAACAAGCCGAAGGCGTGCATCACCGCAGTGACGGACGATCGCGGTCGCCCGACGGTGATGGACTATCTGCCGAATCTGCCCGTGCCGGTGAAGCCGGTCGGCCGCCTGGACTTCTACACCGAGGGCGTGCTGCTGCTGACCAACGACGGTGAGCTCGCGGCGCGCTTGCTGTCACCCGCGAACCACGTCCCGAAGACCTACCACGTGAAGGTCCACGGTCAACTCGACAAGGAGCACCTCAAGGTCCTGCGAGAAGGCGTCCAGCTCGACGACGGCACGCTGACGATGCCCGCCGAGGTCTCGATTCTTCCCGGCGAGAGCAAGTACACCTGGCTCGCGATCACGATCCACGAGGGCAAGCATCGCCAGATTCACCGGATGGTCGAGGCGCTCGGCTTCGTCGTCGACAAGCTACAGCGCGTGGCGTTCGCGACGCTGACGTTCGAGCACCTTCGCGTTGGCGACGCGCGCGAGCTCAACCAGGCCGAGCTCAACGGATTGCGTGACACGGTCGGGCTCGATCACAGCAAGGTCGCCCGCGGCCGCTGGCGATCGGATCGCGAGAAGACGGATATCCCACGTCGCGCGCGCGCCAAGGCGCGTGACGAGGCCGAGGTCGAGGCGGCGGAGAACGAGCTGCGCCGTCAGGCCAACATCGCTCGCCGCGCGGCGAACGGGGAGGCCGGAGTTGACGGCGACGCCGGAGTCGACGGCGATGCGTGGGACGGCGAGGGCGATCCGGATCGCGACGGCGACGACGCGTCCACGGTCCATCACACCGGACTCGGGATGGAGGATCGCGACGCCGCGGGTGGCGGTGGCGGCATGATGCATCACACCGGCCTTGGCATGGAGGACCGCGACGAGGCGAGCCGCTCCGGCGCTGGCGGCAGCGGACGTGGCGTTCCGAGCGGTGATCGCGGTGATCGCGGTGGTGCGGGCGGCGGACGTGGCGCTCCGAGCGGTGATCGCGGTGGTGCGGGCGGCGGACGTGGCGGATCCAGCGACCGCGGCGCTCCGCGTGTCAGCGATCGCGGCGGTTCGTCAGCGGGAGGACCTGGCGGATCCAGCGACCGCGGCGATCGCGGCGACCGCGGCGGTTCGTCAGCGGGCGGACGTGGCGCGCCGCGTGGTCGCGATGCAGGCGGTGGACGCGGTGGTCCTCGGGGGCGCGATGCGGGCGCTGGACGTGGCGCGCCGAGCGCACGTGGCACTCGACCTGGTCCCGGCGGCGCGCGCGGCCGGTCCGCCGACATTGGCAGCGATCGTTCGAATCGCGACGTGGGGGACGAGCCTTCGCCGCAGCCTGGGCTGCGCGGCCCGAGCAGCGATCGTGCCGATCGCAACTACGCACGCCCGGTCCCATACGAAGGCGGCGGCTCGAGCAACGAGCGCCCCGATCGCAACTACGCGCGTCGCCCTGCGCCCAGGGACACCGGAAGCGATCGCCCCGAGCGCTCGTCGGCCGGCGGCACGCTGCCTGCGCCGAGCGGCGGATCGTCGAACAGCGATCGTCCCGACCGGAACTACGGTCGTGGCGGTCCGCGTACCGGGCGCGACGATGGTCCGCGCACCGGACCCGGCGGTCGTCCGACCCGTGCGTACGCGGCGCGCGGTGGTGACAGCGGTGGTCCGCGCCTTGGCTCCGATGCACCGGCAGCTCCGCGCCCGGAGACTGCGTTCCGCAGTGGTCCCAGCGACACCGACGACACGGGCACCGGTCCGCCGAAGCGCCCGTATGCTCAGCGCGACGACGCGAGCAGCGAGCGTCCTGACCGGCCGACCGCTGCACGTGCGGGCAGTGATCGTCCCGAACGTCCGTTCACCGCCCGCGGCGGCAGCGATCGCGGCGGCCCTCGCGGCGAGCGTCCCGCACCGCGCGGCGGACCGCGTGGCGCGAGCAGTGATCGCCCGCGGCGCGACGATGCATCGCGCAGCGGACCGCGTGGCGCGAGCAGCGATCGTCCGCGGCGCGACGAAGCATCGCGCGGCGGACCGCGTGGCGCGAGCAGCGGTCGTCCCGATGGTGGGGGCTCGAGCTACGGCGGCGAATCACGCGGTGGTCCGCGCGGCGGCTCACGTGGTGCTCCGCGCAGTGGCGCGGGCGACCGCACCGAGCGCCCCGCGCGCAGCTTCGCACCTCGCGCCGACCGCGCAAGGGACGCCGAGACCGGCACGACGGAGCGCGACAAGGCGAAGGGCCGCTGGCCACGTCCGCCGGGCGGGCGCGCAGGTGGTCCATCCGGCGCCGATCGGGCGCCGCGCGGCCGCTATGGTCCAGCCGCCAAGCGCGTCCCGCGCGGCGACGGTCCGCGCGACGCACCACGCGGCGATGGTCCGCGCGGCGCGGCACG
>JAYUYE010000494.1:0-4287 GCA_043752985.1 Myxococcales bacterium | reverse complement strand
GCGGCCCAGTGTGCAGCGCTGCTCGCCGTACGTCTTGGCCTCGTTGTCCTTCGCGAGCGCACCGAGCTGCTGCGGGGACGGCGGCGGGATCGCCGTGTAGATCGCGCACATTCCCATCCCCGGTATTGAGCCACAGGTCAGCGCCCACGGCTATTCTTGGGTATGGACCAGGATCCGGACGACGAGCTGGCGCAGACCGCGACCGCGGAGGGAACACTCCCCGCGCCGCCGGCTGTGACTGCGTCCGTCGGTACGACCATCGGCCGCTATCGGCTCGAGCGCGAGCTCGGCGTGGGCGGCATGGGCGTGGTCCACGTCGCGTTTGATCCTGATCTCGAGCGCCGGGTCGCCCTCAAGCTGTTGCGGGCGCACGGAAGTGATGCCGCGAAGCGGCTGCAGCGCGAGGCGCGCGCGATGGCCCGGCTCACCCATCCGAACGTGGTCACGGTGCACGAGGTGGGCACCGCGGGTGGCCGCGACTACGTTGCGATGGAGCTGATCGAGGGCGAGACACTCGCGGAGTGGCTGCGGTCGACGCAGCGTGAGCCGCGCGAGATCCTCGAAGCGTTCATCGCCGCCGGGCGCGGTCTCGCCGCCGCGCACGACGCGGGCATCGTCCATCGCGACTTCAAGCCGCACAACGTGCTGCGGAGCCGGAAGGGTCGCGTCGCCGTCACTGACTTCGGGCTCGCGCGCGAGTCGCACGTGCAGCCGGCGACGGATCCGCTCGAGGTCACGCTCCCGATCGCCGCGGACAGTGCGTCAGGTGGCTCGCGCACGGCGAGCTCACTCGCCGGGCTGACCGTGACGGGCTCGGTGCTCGGCACGCCGGCGTACATGGCGCCCGAGCAGTGGACCGGTGGCGCGGTGACGCCAGCAACCGATCAGTTCGGGTTCTGCGTCGCGCTGTGGGAAGCGTTCACCGGAAAGCGTCCATTCCTCGGTCCGAGCATCGACGAGCTACGCGAGCAGGTCGCCGCGGGTCCCGAGCTGCTCGACGCCTCGAAGCTGCCGCGGCGGCTCCGCCCGGTGCTGCGGCGCGGACTGGCTCCCGACCCCACGCAACGGTGGCCGAGCATGCACGAGCTGATCGCCAAGCTCGGAGAGCGCGACCGCCGAACCGGCGTCGTGCTGATCGGCGCAGGTGCCGCGCTCGCGGCGGTGCTCGTGTTGTTCGTGCTGCGGTCGAGTGGCGGACCCGCGACGCCCGCATGCGTTCGGCCTGTGATCGAGCCCGATGCGATGTGGAACGACACCGTGCGGATGACGCTCGCGAAGGGTCGGCAGGCAGGGCAAGCTCGTAACCTCGCCGCCGATGTCCAGACCTGGAAGGAGACCCGGGCGAAGGCATGCACTTCGGACGTCGGTGCGCTGACGTGTCTCGATGGCGTGATCGTTCGCCTCGACGCCGTGATCGACGCTCTTCAGCAGCTCGGCGATGTGCCGTTCGTCGATGCCGGTGCGTTCTTGATCGATCCCGCGCGGTGCTTGCGGACGCCGACTCCGCGCCTGTCGCTGACTCCGAGCTCTGCACTGATCGACGTCCTCGTGGCGCGGATGCGCGAGGACAGTGAACCGCGGCGGCCAGCGCGCGAGATGTTCGACACGCTGACCCGGCGGGTCGAGAGGGAGCCGTGCGCGTCTGCGCTCGCGCAGCTCGTCGGACTGGAGCTGCGGCTCTCGACCGAGGAGCGCGACAAGATCCTGGCGCGGGCCGAGCAGGATGCGGAGACGTGTGGGGACGACCGAATCCGCGCGGAGGTCGCACTCGCGATCGCGGACAGCGCGCTCGAGGCCGGCTACCTCGCCGAAGCACGGCTCGCGACGGTCCGCCGCGCCGAGGCCGCGGTCCAGCGCGTGGCGCAGCCCGACCTGGTCGCGCACATCGAGCTGCTACGCGCTGCCATCGCCGCTCGGCTCGGCGACTTCGAGCAAGCGATCACGCGGAGCGATGCGGCTGCCGCCGGATTCGCTGCGCGCCACCGCTCCGAGGCACAGATCATCGCCAGCCTGATCGGACTCCAGTATCGGCGGATCGGCGGTCGCGCCGCGGATCTCGACAATGCCGCTGCGCAGCTCGTGCAATGGCGCGAGCTCGCGGTCGCGCGAGGAGGTGAGGACTCGCCGCTCGTCCATGGTGTCGATCGGTCGCTCGCCGAGGAGGAGATGGTGCAGGGCGATCTCGCAGCCGCCGCGGCGCGGTTCGCGAAAGCGCGCCGCCCGCTGCCGCAGGAGCCAGCTCGCACGGTCACCGGGAAGATCGTCGATGCTCGTGGAGCCCCTGTCGGGGGCGCGACGGTTGCACTCGCCTCGGTCCTGATCGGAATGGGCCCGAGTCCGGCCGTCGACACGGCGGGCGACGGCTCGTATCGCGAGACCACCTCGGCAGCGGACGGCAGCTTCGCGATCGCGGATGCGCCCGAGAACGGCGTGGTGATCGCGTGGCTCGGCGATCGTCGTGCGGTGCCAACCATGATCGCCGATCGAGTCGAGCTGCGCCTGAGTGCGACGAGCCGGGTCGAGGGAAAGATCGAGCTGGCGAGCACGCGTTCGGACGGTCTGGTTGTTTCGGTCGGCGCCGTCGGGCAGGCGCCGAATGTGCCGTACGCGGTGATCGCGGCCGTTCACCCGGATGGCAGGTTCGAGGTCGAGGGCGCGCCCCGCGGCAAGGTGCTGATCTCGACCGCGCTGCGCTCGAGCTTGATCTCGAGGACGGCGGAGCTGTCGCTCGACGTGACCGACCCGGTCCACCGCGGCATCGTGCTCCAGGTACCGAGAGCCGCTCGCCAGATCAGCATTCTCGTGCGCAGCACGCTCGGCACTCCGCTCCAGAACGCGCAGGTGCTGCTGATCGGCGGCTCGGTCGCGTCGATGAGCTTCCTCCAGTTTGCGGTGCTGCCCACGACGACGCGGATCAGCGGTCTCGCGCAGCCACTCACCGATGCGCTGCGCACGCCCGCGATCCAGGCGGTGGCGCGCTCCGGCGATCTCGTCGTCCGGCTCGGTGCACCGGAAGGGGAGGCGACCGCGTGTGCGCTCGCGTTGCCCGATGACTTCGGCGATCCCGATCTGCGGCGCAAGCTCGACGCAAATCTCGACAAGGTGATGCTGACGTGTGTGCCGATCACGGCCGACGAGATCCTCGCGATCGAGGTCCCGCCGTTTCCGCGCCTGGATTAGCGACGATTAGCGACGGCTAGCGAAGGTCGGCGCCGTCGACGATGCGATCGTGCTCGGGTGCTTCGCCGAGCCGGATCAGCGCGGAGGCGAGCACGTCGGGCGTGGTCGACCGGTAGCGATCGCGGACCTTCTTGCCGCCGAACAGGCCCGCGACGGCGAGCAGACCGTCACCGACTACCGCCGCACTCTTCTCGCCGAGCCGGCCATCCTCGCGCTCGCCCGTGATGATCGACGGCCGCGCGATCACCCACGGTAGCTTCGAGGCGCGGATCACGTCCTCGGCCTTGCCGCGCGCGCTGAGGTAAGCGGATCGCGCGCCCCGATCGGCGCCCACGCTCGACAGGTAGACGAGACGTGGACTGCGCTCCGATGCGGTGGCTGCTTCGACGGTGAGCTGGGTCAGCCCGAGGTCGACGGTTTCGTAGATGTCACCTTCGACGGCGTCGGCCTTCGCTTTCGAACGCGTCGTGCCGATCAGGATGTAGATCTGCGCGGGCTCGAGCTCGCGGATCCGCACGGCGAGTGCGGACACGGTCCACGGCGTGGTGTCGACGCTCGCGCCGAGGCCGGCGAACGTCGTGCGCCAGGTGTCGAGCTTCGAGGAATCAGGCCGCACGTGCGCGATCGTGCGCGTGCCTCGAACGCAGAGCTGGCGGACGACCTCGCGCCCGACGAACCCGGTCGCACCGAGGACCAGCGCGGTCATACGGCCGAGAGCTTTGCGAGGCCCGCCTGCATCCGCGCGCGCAGTGGTTCGACGACGGCGGGATCCTTGATGTTGATCACCGGCTCGGTGTCGTACTGCTCGTAGAAGATGCTGTCCTTGGTCTCGGCCGGGACCGCGAGCGCCTCGCGGATCCGCTTGAAGTCGGGCACGAAGCCGCGATCCATCAGCGGCACGACCGTGCCGGTGATCGTCCCGGTCAGGCCGCAGATGAACACGACAACGTTATTCGGGTTGAATCCGCCTGGTGGCAGGCCGAGCCGGTTCTCGAGATCCACGAGGCGAGCGCCATCAAAAAACGCTTCGACGCGGCCGGTGTCGCCGGTCCAGCCCGGGGCGTCCTTCGGTCGGCTGACCGTGCCCCAGTACTTGAGCTTGTTCTT
>JAYUYE010000493.1:0-10207 GCA_043752985.1 Myxococcales bacterium | reverse complement strand
CTCGCCCTCGCCGAAGGTGGGGTGGCGCATGCGGATGACCCTCACCGCGGGCACTGCCAGGGCGGGCTCGAAGTGCGCCGCCGGCGCGGGCTCGGGGGCGTCGTCATCCTGCTCCTGCTCCTCGAGCAGGCTGGCGACCCGATCCTCGAGCCAGCTCCCCAGCGCACACGACGAAGTCGATCGGTCCTCGGCGTCGTCAAATGGTTCGTCGCCGGCGGAGCCAAGGACTCTCACCGCTGCCGCTCGTCACCCGTACCCAAACATCGGCGCTTCCCCGCAAGGTCGCGCACTGCGCAATGCCAGTTCTTGTTCGACGATGCGTTCCTCGCGTGCTCGATTGCTTCGGCCTCGGTTGACGCTCACGGTGAGCCTTCCGCACCGGTCTTGGGCGCTCGTCGGTTCGGACCGGGCTTGATTTCGCGACATCACAAAGCCGCAATTTCTGCGCAGAGTCCGCGTGAGCGCGCGCGGTTTGCGCGGTGATCGCCCGCGCCACTTCACATCGGCACGAGCGCAGGTCCGCACGTTTCGCGCGCAGCCGGGGAAGAGCTTGTGCCAAGCTGCCGTATGGCCTTCTCGCTCCGGCCGAGCTTCGAGATCGAGCTCGACATGCCGAGCGGCGAGCTCATCGATCAGATCGCGAGCAGACTCGGCGCGATGCGGCTGGAGCTCCGGCGCACGCGGGTTCCCGGTGGTGGCGTATCCGAGCCGACGCGTCGCGACCGCGATCAACTCGTCATCACCGTGCTGCCTGAGGCTCGGCACTTCTGGTCGCCGTGGCTCACCCTCGACGTCGGTCCGCGCGGCGAAGGCTCACACCTGTCGGCGACATTCAGCCCGCATCCTTCGGTGTGGACGGCGTACATGTTCGGCTATCTCGCGCTCGGCATCGTGCTGCTGTTCTCGCTCCTGTTCGCTGCGTCCGTTGTCATGATGGACGGCGGCGCGCCGTGGTCGCTATGGGTTGCGGGGG
This sequence comes from Myxococcales bacterium, assembly GCA_043752985.1. Classification (GTDB taxonomy): domain Bacteria; phylum Myxococcota_A; class Polyangia; order Haliangiales; family Haliangiaceae; genus JABFXX01. Next base: position 9,234 of record JAYUYE010000493.1, on the reverse strand, counting down.
GTGCCGTCGGGGGCGCGTTCGCGATGTGGTGGGTCTCGGTACTCGGACAGAAGCTCGCCGCCGCACAGATGGACGAGCTTCGCGGCGCCCTGACGCAGGTGATCGCGCGAGCGTGACGACGGGTGCGCCGTGCAACAGTTCGTCGCGGTTGCGCGCAAACGTGACGCGTCGCCCGGAGCTAGACGCATACATTGCAGGCTCTACCCGGGGATTCACGCGTTCTAGCGTGGCGAACTTCATGCAGGTCCTTGTGGCATGAACTTGTTCTCCCGTCCTGTATCTGCGTTCATGGCGACCAAGGTCGCCTCCGTCGGCCATGACACGATGCTCCCGCACGTCGCGCACGAGCTCGAGGAGCGAAAGATCTCGGCGATGCCGGTGCTCGACGAGCACGGCGCGCTGACCGGTGTCATCTCGCGTACCGACCTCCTTCGGGTCGGGCGGATCCAGGCGGGCTCCCATCGCAAGGCCTCGGCGATCACGCTACCCGAGCGCAGCGCTCGCGATCTGCTCGGCACGACCCCACGCCGCCCCGTCGTCATCGCGTCGAGCGCGCCGCTGCACGACGCCGCGCAGCTGATGCGCGATGAGCGGGTGCATCGGGTGTTCGTCGTCGACGGTGGTACTCTCGTCGGCGTGGTCAGTACGCTCGAGATCATGGGTGCGGTCCGCGACGCAAAGATCGACATCCCGATCACCGAGATCATGTCGACGCCGCTGTTCAGCGTGAAGGCACAACAGCCTCTGAGCGCCGCGATCGAGCGCTTGGAGCACGCCCGCGTGACGGGGCTGGTCGTCGTCGACGACGACTTCCCGGTCGGGGTGTTCACCCAGCTCGAGGCGATGCAGTCGCGCGAGCTGCCGCGAGATACGCCGGTGAACGAGGTATTCGACCCCGCGATACTTTGCTTGCCGGTAACGACGAAGATCTATCGCGCCGCAGAGCAGGCAGCTCGGCTCGAGGTCCGGCGCATCATCCCGTGTCGCGAGCGCGAGGCGGTCGGCATCGTCACGGGCTTTGACTTCGCGAAGCTCGTCGCTCGTGCGTGAGGCAGAGCATGTGGACTCGCTGGCTAATACTCGTCGTGCTCCTCGCAGCGGTCGGACCTCCATTCGCGCTCGCCAACCCGGACGATCCGGATCGCCAGCTCACCGCAAAGGAGGTCGCCAGGTACTTCGAACCGTACGTGCCCGAGGTCCGCGCCTGCTACCTGACGCACACGAAAGACAAGGCGGTGAGCGGGAGGCTCCGGCTCGAGCTGATCATCCACCATGCCGGTCACATCTTCCGGTTCGGGTTCGATGCCCCTGGCGTCGACAAGCCAACCCGCGCGAAGCTGAACAACTGCCTGCGGGCGCTCGTCCCGACGTGGCGCATGCCAGTGCGCAAGGGCTTCACGAGCGTGGTGCTGCCGTTCTTGTTTCAGAAGACGACCGCACCTGGCGCGGGCCCGATCGAGAGCTGCTGGGACGCGCGTGGCTGCCCACCTGGCAAGGCTGGAGGTTCGAAATGAGCTGGAAGTCCATCGTCGCGTTGTCCTGCGTTGTCGCGTGCAGCTCGCGCGAGGAGTCGCGCCCACCTGCGCCACCGCCAGCGAACCAGGTCGGGTCGAATGTCGCCCCGATGGTCCCGCCGCCCGCCGACGCCGCGACGGCCGTGCAGGAACACATGCGGCGTCACTTCGCAGTGGTCGGTGCGCTGCAGCGCGCGATCGCGCGCGGCCAGCTCGAGGATGCGCGCAGCAACGCGCGGTGGATCGTGGAGCACGACGAGCCGCTCGCCGAGGGTTGGAAGCCGTTCGTCGACGAGCTGAAGACCGCGGCGCGCGCCGTCGAGGGCGCGACCGATCTCCCGACCGCGGCGGCACTCGCGGCGCGCCTCGGCCGAGCCTGCAGCCGGTGTCACGAGGCACAGAACGCGATCGTCACGTTCCCGTGGGAGCCCACCCCCGAAGGCGACTCGACGGTGGCACTCCAGATGAAGCGCCACCAGTGGGCCGCGGCGCGGCTCTGGGAGGGCCTGGTGGGTCCGTCGGACGAGATGTGGAGCCAGGGCACGTCGCTGCTCGCGACGACCAAGCTCGACTCGCTCGCGGCGGCGCGCGGGGTTCCACGAGGCGACATCGCCGCACTGGCGACGAAGGTCCACGAGCTGGCAACCAAGGCCGGAACGGTCACCGATCAGGATGCCCGCGCGAGCCTGTACGGCGAGTTGCTATCGACGTGCGCCGGATGCCATTCGTTGATCCGGCCCGCGCCTGTCGACGGTCCCTGATGTCTCGTCGACATCGTTCATCCGCCGCTTCGCAGCGAGCCAGTCCTCGATCTCGGCGAGCGATATCCCCGTTTCGCGATCAGGTACACCGGCGCCTGTACGGAGCCGTCGCTGGCCCGTCGATGACGAGACTCTCGAGCTCCTTGCAAAGCCACTGACGCGACCGTCGCTGGCCCGTCGATGACGAGACTGTCGACCTCCTTCGTTCGCGGTCGTCAGCTGATCATCGTATCCACGCACCCGCCTTGCGACGGAACGTGTACGTGGCCCGGTGTCCAGTGCCGAGCTGTAGCATCTGCGCCACGCGCGGTGTCATGACATGCGCGGGGCGCGGTATGGTCGCCAGATGGTGCGCCTGCTGGTCGTGGTGATCTCTACGCTCGTCATGCTCGCAAACACCGCGAGTGCGTTCTGCGGGTTCTACGTGGCCGGCAACAACGCGACGCTGACGAACGATGCGACGCAGGTCGTGCTGATGCGCAAGGGCACGCGGACCGTGCTCGCGATGCAGAACGACTACAAGGGGCCGCCCGAAGCGTTCGCGCTGATCGTGCCGGTGCCCGTCGTGCTCAAGAAGGAGGCCGTCAGGACGCTGCCCAAGGAGGTCTTCGCGCACGTCGAGGCGATGGGCGCCCCGCGGCTCGTCGAGTACTGGGAGCAGGATCCATGTCCCAAGGACGATGGAGGTCTTCACGGCACCCTCGGTTTCGGCGCTGGAACGGGGACGGGATACGGCGTCGGCGGTGGACGCGGCGGCATTCGCGGCGGGGATCTCGGTGTGACGGTGGAGGCCAAGTTCGCCGTCGGCGAGTACCAGATCCTGATCTTGTCGGCGAAGGACTCGACGGGGCTCCACACCTGGCTGCGCCAGGAGAACTACACGATTCCAGAGGGCGCCGAACCACTGCTGCGCCCGTACGTCGAGAGCGGCATGAAGTTCTTCGTGGCGAAGGTCGATCCATCGAAGGTGACGTTCGACGCAAGCGGTCACGCCGCGCTGTCTCCGCTGCGCTTTCACTACGACAGCGAGGAGTTCTCGCTACCGATCCGGCTTGGCCTCGCCAACAGCGGGGGAACGCAGGATCTGATCGTCAGCATCTTTGCTCCGTATCAGCGCTACGAGGTCGCGAACTACAAGAACGTCACTATCCCGACCAACATCGACGTGGACGATCGCGTGCGCGACAATTTCGGTGCGTTCTACGCGCAGCTGTTCGACCGAACCCTGGCGAGCAATCTGGGCGCGGTCGTCACCGAGTATGCGTGGCAGGCGACCGGCTGCGATCCGTGCACGGGCCCGACACTTCAGCCGGAAGAGCTCGCCACCCTCGGCGGTGATGTGCTCGACAAGGGCGTTCAGTCCGGTCGCGGGTTTCCGACGGTGTCGATTGGCCAGCCCACCGTGAATGACGAGCTCGATAAAGCGATCATCCGCCGCTACCTCAAGCGCAACTTCCAGAAGCTGAGCGACTGCTACGAGGAGGGGCTGCTCAAGAAGCCGGAGCTTGCCGGAACGATCAACGTGTCGTTCGGCATCACGGCGGACGGCAACGTCACGTCGACCACCGCTACCGGAGTCAGCGCCGAGGTCGCGACGTGCGTCAGGGGCGTGATCTCGAGCATCGGGTTTCCCAGGCCGCGGAGCGGTTCGGTCCAGGTGACCTGTCCGCTGACGTTTGCGCTCGGTCCGGGATCCGGTCGAGGCTGGGGCTCGGACCTGGTACTCACGCGGCTGCACGCGCGGTACGGCAAGGAGATCACCGACGACCTGGTGTTCAAGAAGGCGGACGCGATCGCGGGTGGCCGCGAGCACCTGGTCGACGGCGGAAAACTCGAGGAGCGCGCGCGTCCCGACTCGAGGAACAACTTCCAGGCGCGCTATGCGATCCGTCACCCGTGGACGGGGCCGATCACGTGCGCGAACCCGCAGCGGAACGTCTGGGGTGAACCGACGTCGGACAAGACGCCCCCGAGCCAGACGCTCGCGGCGACAAACCTGGCTTTCGCGAAGCGCACCGGCGTCGCGCTCTCCGAGCTGGTGAAACGTGACGTGCCCGAGATCGCGGTGAAGGCGACGTCCCCGGCGCCGTACGCGGGCCCCACCGTGATGCCGCCAGCGCCCAGCGCCGGTAGTGGGGCTGGCTCTGCAGCGGGTTCGGCACCGAGGGGCTGTGGTTGCGACGCCGGTGGTGGCGCGGGCGGCATCGGGTTCGCGGGCCTCGCCGGCCTCGTCGCCCTCGTGTTCCGGCGGCGTCGACGTGCGTGACGCTCGCTGACCGAGGGTGGCGTCAGCCGAGCTCGTTGTTGCGGCGCGCCGCGTCCGCGAAGTCGCCGACCAGCGACGATCGCTGGCTCGCTCGATCCCTACGTCGACAGGATCAAGGCGAGACCCGCGATCGCGAGACCCGCGACCGCGACCGCGAACGGCCAGCTGATCGGCGCTGCCGCGCTACGTGCCGTGACGACGGGCGCGCGATCCACGGCGTGGATGGCCCGCGGCGTCGCGACGTTGGTGGCCTCGCCGCGCAAGTGCTGCTCCGCGGGATCGCGAAACCGCAGCGCGACGTTGCCGAGCTCGATCAGCGCGCCCGAGCGAGCGACCGCTCGCCGGCCCCGACCAATGGGCGTAGACTGAGGCTGATCATGGGCCAGTCGGCGCGCCGCAAGGGGACTCTCGAGGACTTCTGGGCGATTCCGGAAGCGCGGCGGTTTCATGAGCTGATCGCGGGCGAATTGATCGAGAAGGCAGCACCCAGCGGTGAACACGGCGATGCTCAAGCAGGCATTGTGGGTGCGCTCCGTACTCCGTTTCATCGCGGTTCGGGGCGCGGCGGTCCTGGCGGCTGGTGGATCGCGACCGAGGTCGAAGTCAGCCTCGCGGACGTCGAGGTAGTCCGACCCGATGTCGTCGGGTGGCGCCGAGATTGCTGCCCGGAACGTCCGACGGGCTTCCCGGTCACGATCCGCCCCGACTGGATCTGCGAGGTGGTCTCGCCAAGCCATGCGACCGATGACACGGTGAAGAAGCTCCGGCTCTACCACCGCGCCGAGGTCACCCACTACTGGATCGTAGATCCCCGCGAGTCGACGTTGACCGTGATGCGCTGGAGTGCCGATGGCTACGTCACGCTCCAACGATCGGAGCGCGGCGAGGTCGTACGCGCGGAGCCTTTCGGAGCCATCGAGCTCGTCGTTGGGACCCTCTTCGGGGACGATCCACCGAGTACGTGAGCGGTACGCCTCGTCGCTCCGTCGGACCGCTCCGACGTAGACTTCTTCTTCAGACCGCTCCAGGGTCCGCGAATGCGCAAGTCGACCGGTCACCGCATCTCCTTGCACGGCTTGATGACGTTCGACCGCGCGGGTCGCGGCGAGGATCTGGGAGGAGCGCGCGGTCCTCGACGAATCCCGCCGGTTCTGGGAACGCACGCTTCGATGTCGGCGAGAGATCAACGCCGTCAACATGGGCATCCACGGCTCGATACCGCTCAACCTGCTCGCGCTTGCGCGCGTGATTGCAAGACAGGGCGAGGTCGCGACCGCCTCGAAGCTCTTACGAGAGGCGCTGCCGATCGCGCAGAAGATCCGGGACGAGGAGACCGCTCGGCAAATCGCGGAGCTCCTCATCCAGACGTCGCGCGTCGAACCCACGCAGAGCGCGACGCTTCGGCCGGAGGGTGGCGTCTGGCACATCGCCTTCAACGGGACGAGCGTCCACGTACCGGACCTCAAGGGGCTCTGGCACCTCGGCGAGCTCGTCTCTCGCCCCCGCGCGTCCGTGCTCGCCCTCTCGCTCATCGCGGCACCGACCGGAACCGGATGCCATCACCGATCTCTCGACCGCGCTCCCGGAGCTGGCGGCGCACCTGGAGGAGTCGGTCGCGACCGGCGTCTCGTGCTGCTACGAGCCGCGCACCAACATTGCCTGGACGACCTGACGACAGCTCGTTCGTTCCAAAACGAACCGCGGCGAACGAAGAACGAACGCCTCACCCGTGGAAGCAAACTTACGGGAGGGCGGTCCCCTCCTCGGATTAAACCAGGAGGAATGACGATGGGTAACGCGGACTTGGTGAGAGGTGTGTATGCAGCGTTCGGGGTCGGGGATGTGCCAAAGGTGCTCGGCTCGATGCACTCGCAGATCCAGTGGACCGAGACCGCCGGCTTCAAGTACGGCGGCGTCTACCGGAGCCCGCAGGCCATCCTGGAGAACGTCTTCGCGAAGATCCAGGTCGACTTCGAGTCGTTCTCGATCGACGTCGAACGGCTGATCGATGCCGGGAACGTGGTCGTCATGGAGGGACATTACGTCGCCAAGGGCAAGGCGACGGGCAAGAGCGTGCGCGCGGCGGTGGCCCACGTCTTCGAGATCTCGGACGGCAAGATCGTCCGCTTCGATCAGTACGTCGACAGCGCCACGATCAATCCGATCATCGGCGCGTAGTTCGGGCGTCGTCGCGCGCGTCAACGTGGAAAGGCCAGATCGACCATGGAGCGCGACCGTTGACCGCGGCGAGCGGAGCGACATGCGTTCGCTCGTGGGGTTCTTGGTGGCGGCGATGGGCTCGGCTCCTGCCATCGACTTTGAAGCTTGCGCTCGATCGTTGCGCCGGCGCTGTGTGACCGGCAAGAAGAAACCCGCCGCTTCTCTCCTCCGCTCCTCGGCGGCCGAGTACCTGATCTTGCCGACGGGAAAAGCTACGCCACCAAGCACTACAACGTCTCGGCCATCATCGCCGTCGGCTACAAGGTCAACTCCGAGCGCGCGGTGCAGTTCCGCAAGTGGGCCACGCGCGTCGTCGCGGAGTTCACCATCCCCCCAGACAATCAGCGCTTCAGAACCTTCTGCCTGGCGCACCCTCTTCGCGCGCCCAGGATTCGCCACGTCAGAAGAGCGCGGCGATGCGACGAAGCCGAACATGGGACTCACGAGCTGGGCCGGGCCGACGCCGCGCAAGGCGGACGTCGCGATCGCCAAGAGCTACCTCGACGCCGACGAACTGGATGCACTCAGCAAGATCGTGATCGCCTACCTCGACTCCGCCGAGGTTTAGGCGCTCAACCGCAAGCCGATGGGATTTGTCACCGCAGCCACGTCGAGATCGTCGTCAGATCACGTCGACGTCTTCAAGCCAGCGTCCATACATCCGCGACCGCGGTCGTACTCGTCACACCGCACGCGAGGGAGCCGTCGTCGGTCAGGCCGCGCTGCTTGGCGCCAGCTTCAGTGAGAGCTCGCCCACTTGCTTCCGCGCCATCGCAAAGAGCGCGGTGTCACGCGGAACTCGGGCGTAGACGTAGCGGTCGTTGATGCCGGGGATTCGCTGGAGGAAGTGGAACGCGTCGTTGAGGGTCAGCGTCAGTTCCTCGCATGCGGACGCGCCCGCTATGTGGTGAACCCCGAGGAGCGCGCGCACCACGTTCTCCTCGGGAGGCTCGCCCGTACGCGTGAACACGAACGGGCCGGCCCCGCCGACCACGCAGACGCACGTAGCACCCTCGATGATCTCCGCGCCCGCGACCGCCGCCACGTCGGTGTTTGAACGCGCCGGCCGCGGTCCGACCGGCGGGCGTACGACCGCTGGTGCGTGCGGTGACTTGCGTGCGTACACCTCGTCGAGCCTGAACGAGAGCGCGCCGACGAATGGCCTGGGCTCGGGCAAGAACATCGCGCGCGCCTCCCGGAACTCTGCGATCCGCGCGATCCGCGCCGAGACGAAGCGCCGCATGCTCTCGCGCATGACCTCCGCGTCGACCAGCCCCCAGGCTACCAGCACGTCTGCGAAGTGGCTTCGGCTGACGCGGGACTCCTCGATCACCTCGGTGATCTCATCGGGGCTGAGGTTCGCTGCGTCCCCGAGCACGTCGGCGATCCCAGACGGCTCGCCGCTGACGAACGCCCAGGCGATGCGTCCCTCCGTGAGGAAGATCCGCCCGACGATGCCTTGCTCCCGAGCCACCACGACTCCGCCAGCTCCACGCAGCCCGTCGACGAGCGCATCTTCGAGGAGGAACTCGCTCGCGCGCGCGGCGTCGAGGATCCGCTGGCCGATGCGGATCCGTGCGAGCAGCGCCTCGATGGTGAAAGGTTTGGTCACGAAGTCGTCCGCGCCCGCTTCAAGTGCCTCGAGCAGGTTTTCCTGCCGGCCGCGCGCGGTCATGAAGATGATGTATACGGGCGCACTGGCCGCTGCGCGAACTCGACGGCAGACCTCGACCCCGTCGAGTCCAGGCATCACCCAGTCGAGGAGCAGCAAGATGGGCCCGTCGCCCGCCGCCGCGAACGCAGCCACTGCCTCGACGCCGTCCGCGGTCAGAGTCGCGTCGAGCTTCGCGTGAACAAGCGCCGCACCGAGCCGCATCCGGCTCACCTTGTCATCCTCAGCAACAATTACGCGCATCACGACTCCTGAGCGAAGGGGGAAGCGATCTCAAACCCGACCTGCCGCATTGCGACCTTCACCGCAGCGAGTTGGGCGCGCGCGAGGGGCAATAGGACCACACAGCTCGCGACGTCCGCATTTCGCGCCGCGACCTCGATATCGAGCAGAATCGTGGCGAGGTCGGACGCGCCGAGCGTGTTGCAGCTCCCGCGCAACGTGTGTGCGATGTGGCGGGCGGTTGGCGTATCGTTTGCGGCGATGGCCGCTTCAAGCGCGCCGAATCTCTGCGGTGACTCCTCGAAGAACACCTGCAACAGCTCTGTCAGTAGAGACGACCGGGTCTCTGCTCCGAGCTTCACGAGGGCCTCGATGACGTCCCGATCGAGCCCGCGCCAGAGCTTCTCGGTCCGTGGGGCATCCGATTTGAATGGGTGCCGTTCCGGTGTCGAGGCGTGTCGCGGGACGCGCGCGAGATTGGCGGCGAGGACGTCGAGGCTGACCGGCTTCGACAGGTAGTCGTCCATACCCGCAGCGAGGCACTCATCACGGTCGCCGCTCAACGCGCCTGCGGTCAGT
>JAYUYE010000492.1:0-4290 GCA_043752985.1 Myxococcales bacterium | reverse complement strand
CCGAGCCGCATCACGTGATCCACTCGGCGAAGCGGTTCATCGGCCAGAACATCCGCGCGCCGCTCGTGCAGCTCGCGATGACCGGCGTGCGCTACCGGGTCGAGGAAGGCCCGAACCAGCAGCCGATCGTGGTGGTTCGCGACCGCCGGATGACGATGCCGGAGATCTCCAGCAACGTCCTCTTGCACCTCAAGCGGTGCGCGGAGCGCCAGCTCGGCACGCCGATCAAGGATGCCGTGGTCACGGTCCCGGCAAACTTCACCGATGGCCAGCGCCAGGCCACGAAGGAAGCCGGACGACTCGCCGGCCTCGATGTCATGCGGCTCATCAACGAGCCGACCGCCGCCGCGCTCGCGTACGGCTTCGGCCGCGATCGTCAGCAGGTCATCTGCGTGTTCGATTTCGGCGGCGGCACCTTCGACGTCTCGATCCTTCGCCTCAACGGAGAGGTGTTCGAGGTGCTCGCGTCGGAAGGCGACTTCTTCCTCGGCGGCGACGATCTCGACCGCGCGCTCGGCGAGGTGCTCGCCGCGGAGTGCAACCGGATCCTCCGCGTCGACCCGCGGCCGCACGCGGCGCTGATGATGAAGTTGATGATGGGTGCCGAGGCGATCAAGATGCACCTCTCGGAGAACGACGCGGCCGAGGGCGAGATCGATGGTCTCGATCTACCGGGCGCGATGGGCAGCCGGCTGCCGTTCTCGATCACGCGCAAGCAGTTCGAGGATCTGATCGCCGGCTACGTCAACCGCACGTGCGAGGTCACCAAGCAGGTGCTGCTGACCGCGGGAATCGACGCGCGCTCGGTGTCCGAGGTCCTGTGCGTCGGCGGCTCGACGCGAATTCCGCTCGTGCGGCAGCGGCTCGCCGAGGTGTTCCGCAAGGAACCGAACACGAAGATCAACCCGGACGAGGTCGTCGCGCAGGGCGCGGCGATCCAGGCGGGCAGCCTCGTCGGCAATCTGTCGGCAGGGACCGGCATGGGCGCGCGCGATGCGGTCGCGACCTCGGCGCACTCCGCGCTCGGTGGCGGCGGCAACCTCGTGTTGCCCGAGGCGCAGGCGAAGCGTCCGATCCTGATGGACGTCAACCCGGCGACGCTGGCGATCCACACCGCCGGCGGCTTCACCGAACGACTCCTCGACAAGAACTCGCCGATTCCGATCGAGCGCACGCGCGTGTTCACCACCTCGCGCGACAACCAGACGCGCGTCGAGATCGACTGCTGCCGCGGCGAGGCGCGGCGGTACACCGAGAACGAGCCGCTGGGCACGCTGGTCCTCGACGGCTTGCCAGCGAAGCCGCGCGGCGATCTCAAGATCGAGGTCTCGTTCCGCGTCGACGCGGACGGGATTCTCCACGTTCGCGCGAGCGACCAGACCACCGGCGTCCGCCAGGAGGCTCACCTCCAGGTGCTCGGCGCGCCGTCAGCCATGGACATGCCCGGGTGAGCACGCGCACGGATGTTTTGTTGTGGGCGCAGCGGATCCTCGCGCTGACCGCGGGGCCTCCGCACCAGCTGCTCGAGCTCAAGATCGACTCGACCATCGAGCAGGCGCAGGAAGCATTCCACAAGATCGCACGCTCGTCGCATCCCGATATCCATCGCTCGGGCCTGACGCCCGAGGAGCTCGAGACGGTGACGATCGCATACTCGCGGTGCGCGGGTGCCTATCAAGACTTCCGCTCGCAGCGGATGCGCACCACGCGGATGCGGCCGGTGCCGCAGACCCTGACGCCGGGGCCCGCACCGGCTACGCCGGCGAATTCACCGCCGGCACCTCCAAAGGCCGCCGGCCCGGTTCCGAGCGCGGCGCAGACGACGGGCGGCGCGGGCGGCTCCGGTCAGATGAACAGCAGGGCGCTGATCTACTACCGCAAGGCCGAGCTCGCCCTTCGCCGTGGTGATCTGAAGGGCGCCCTGATGCAGGTGAAGATGGCGATCGCGGGCGATCCGCAATCGACGTTCCTCCGCAGTGCACTCGTCGAGATCGAAGCCGAGCTCGCGAAGACGCCGTAGCGGCATCGCTCTCGAAGGGTGTGCAACGCCTTGCACTTCCAGGGCGGCGATCAGCCGGTGGACAGAGTGCCCACCTTGTGGCTAGCTCCGCAGGCTATGTCCGCGCGTGTGACCACCGGCACCTCGATCACCGGCCACGGCGTGTGGCACCCAGCCACCGTGCTCGAGAACTGGGAGCTGTGCGACGCATTCAACGCGTTCGTCCGGCTCGACAATGCTCGCAACGCCGAGGCGATCGCGGCGGGCAAGCAGGAGCCGCTCAAGGAATCCACGCCCGAGTTCGTCGTCAAGGCGTCGGGCATCCATCGGCGCTACGTCGAGGACAAGACGGGCCTCGTCGATCCCGAGCGGATGTGTCCGAACATCAAGGACCGTCCCGAGACCGAGCTCAGCGTCCAGGCCGAGTACGCGGTCCATGCGGCGAAGGTGGCGCTCGCGCGCGCAGGACGCGTCGGCGAAGAGGTCGACCTCGTGGTGCTCGGCTGCTCGAATCTGCAGCGGCTGTATCCGGCGATCGCGATCGAGGTGCAGGACGCGCTCGGCGCCCGCGGCTACGGCTTCGACGTCTCGATCGGCTGCTCGGCCGCAACCGGCGCCACGCAGCTCGCCTCGCAAGCGGTGCGGCTCGGTCAGGCCACGTGTGCGCTCGTCGTCGTGCCGGAGCTGACAACCGGGCACATGAACTGGAAAGAGCGGGACAGCCACTTCATCTTCGGCGACGCCTCGGTCGCGCTCGTGATCGAGCCAACCGCCACGGCGAAGCCGGGCGCGTGGGAGATCCTGTCGACCCAGATGGCCTCGAAGTGGTCCGCCACGACGATCCGCAACAATGGCGGCTACCTCGACCGCTGTGATCCGTCGACCGAGCACGACGAGACGCTCAAGCTGTTCCACCAGCAGGGCCGCCGCGTGTTCAAGGACGTCGTTCCGATGGCGGAGAAGTTCATCAAGGATCACGTCGCCGCGCACGACCTTCAGCCCTCTGAGGTGGCGCGCTACTGGCTCCACCAGGCCAACCAGAGCATGAACGAGCTGATCGCGAAGCGCGTGCTCGGCCGCGAGGCGACGCGCAGCGAGGCTCCGATCATCCTCGACGAGTTCGGCAACACGGCCTCCGCGGGCTCGCTGATCGCGTTCTCGCGGCACAGCGAAGATCTCCCGGCCGGCAGCTTCGGGATGATGGCGTCGTTCGGCGCCGGCTACTCGCTCGGATCGCTGCTTCTGCAGCGTCAGTAGTCGGGTTGTCCGGCCTGACAGGTGAGAGCCGCGAACATTTCGCGAGTTATTTCGCGAAGCTCTCTTCACCAGGTGACGTAGGCCAGGCCGCATATTCGCGCGCGCTCGATCGCCAACTCCCGTCGTCACGTCGCTCGAAGCGCTTGCGGTCCGGCTCTCGGACACTCCGCATTGCCAGGCGACCCACGAAGTTCCATCCCGTGGAGGATGACGCAAGCTGTGTGAGCGCATCGCTGCCTTGAGACCGACACGACGAGTTTGCAAGTGTGGCCATCATGGGTGGTCGCTTCTCGATTCTTGCGGCACGGGCCTCGTCTGCGAGCTCCGCGCGCAACAGCCCATGTGCGTGCATGCGGACGAGGTGCCGCACGTGACCGGCCAGAGCGCGCCGATCAGCGGCACGAACCAGGCGCTCGGCATTGGCATGAAGCTCGGCATCGAGCTCTTCGAATGAGGAGATCTCGATGAACACCATCCCGATCACCATCGGTCGCTACCTGCTTCATTGCGAGATGGCGAGGCGACACCCAACCCGGTCGCAGCCGCCGCCATTCCGGCGTCACCCGTCACGCGACGCCAGGTCACCAGGACCTCGCATCCCGGCGGCGCCAAGGCCGCGATCGTGGTCGGTGGCGTGCTCGCCGTCGGCGGTGGCGCGATCGGTCTGATCGGATTGTCGCGCGTGCCGTCGAATTGCACCGTCTCGACGCACCAGTGCGCGGCGCCCCCGGGAGATGAGTCGTTCGACAAGGCGAGCTCTGCGATCCGGATGTCGAACATAGGCTGGATCGCCGCTGGCGTCGGCGTCGCCGCGGTCGCAGGTGGATTCGTCTGGTACTTCCAGGGCGAGAAGACGACGCGCAGCGAGAAGCTGGTCGCGCCGTGGTTCACGCCGGAGAGCGCGGGTCTCGCAGCGATCGGCAGGTTCTGACGAGGCACGCTGTGCTCGAGAGACATCTGCTCGCGGCAGCCCTCCGCTGACAGCGCGGCGCTACGGCGCGGTCGCCTTGCAGCAGCGAAACCCGGTCTGGGCC
>JAYUYE010000491.1:0-4292 GCA_043752985.1 Myxococcales bacterium | reverse complement strand
CAGCTGGTCAAGCGCGTCGCGAAGCTCAAGCCCGAGCTCGTCGGCCTCAGCGGTCCCGAGATCGCCGCTCGCAAGCGCGCCGGTGAGGAGATCACGCAGATCGAGGAGCGCGTCGAGCTCGCGTACGCGACCGACACGCTGGTCTCGGTGCTCGACCACTCGCCCGAGCTGTACAAGGCGCGAGTGCTCGTCATCGAGTGCACGTTCCTCGACGAGCGCAAGACCCTCGAGGCCGCACGCGCCGGCTGCCATATCCACCTCGACGAGCTGGTCGAACGTGCCGACCGGTTCGAGAACGAGCACGTGGTGCTGATGCACTTCTCGCAGCTGTACCGGCCCGACGAGATCGCGGGCATTCTCGACGCCCGCGTGCCCCCTGCCCTGCGCCGCCGGATCGTCCCGTTCGCCCCGGTCGGACACTGGCCCGGATGAGCCCACCCGGCGATCCCGACGACCCCGACGCCGACCTGTTCGAGGACGTCGATTCCGCCGAAGTCACCGAGCCGCCGCTCGGCGACGAGATCGATCTCCACACATTTCGCCCGAAGGACTGCGGCGACGTCGTCGAGGAGTATGTCCGGGCCGCGCAGGAGGCCGGTATGCCGCGCGTCCGCATCATTCACGGCAAGGGCATCGGCAATCTGCGCCGCACCGTTCACGCCGTGCTCGCGAAGCACCCCGCGGTCGCTAGCTTCAAGCTCGCCGACGAGCGCAGCGGGAGCTGGGGCGCGACGCTCGTCGAGCTCGAGCCGCTGCGCTAAGCCGACGCAGCGACGATCAGCACCGCGAGCTCGCCGACCGCCGCGGCGATCGCGACCACCGGCGCCGACAACCCGTGATCGCGGCGCTGTGCATCGAGGCCGAGCCCGAAGGCGGCGACCGCCGTGAGCGCGAGAGCGATGATGCCGGCCTTGCCGAGCGCGAAGACCGTCAGCGCGGCGACCGCGAGCGAGATGGCCGCCGTCAGCCACGCGGGCGTTGGCGTGGCGACCAGCGAGCGGCGCAGCTGCGGATCGAGGATCGGATCGCCGATTCCCTGGAGAAACACCGCGGCCCACCTGCCGACGACCGCAGTCGCGACGAAGACCTCGAGCCACATCGTGCGCGGTGTCGCGGCGATCGCGGCGGCGCGGACCAGCAGCACGAACACGAGGACGATGACAGAGATGACGGTCGGCGAGCGCGCTTGCTCCTGCAGCCGATCCACGCGGTCGACGACGCCGTGCTCGATCAGTGCCGCCGACGCGACGGTCAGCATGGCGAGCCCCATCAGCGCGGCGATCGAGGGCGCGATGCCGAGCTTCGCGAGCGCGGCCGCGACGAGCCACGCCACGATGCCGATCGGAACGCCGAGCGCGACGATCCAGCCCGACGAGCGGGAGTCCTCGCTGACCTCGGTCGGCCACCGCCACGGAGTGGAGTGCACCAAGGCGACGGCGCCACCGTAGAGCGGGCCCAGACGGCGCTGCCAGTCCTCTCTCGACGCCACGCGGTAAGTATATCGCGATCTGGTACGTTCCACGCCGATGTCCAAGGCGACCTACGACCTCGTGCTCCTGCCGGGTGACGGAATCGGCGCCGAGGTGATGGCGGAGGCAAAGGCACTGGTCGACGTGGTGGCGCAGGGAACCGGCGCGGCCTTCCACATGGACGAGATTCCTTGCGGCGGGAAGTTCTTCCTCGAGGACGGCAGCCGCGACTGGCCCGAAGGCTCGGAGGAGCGCTGCCGCGCGGCGGATGCGATCCTCCTCGGTGCGGTCGGCTGGAACGGTCACGATGGCGCGCCCGTCACCATGGCGGACGGCAAGATGGCGGGCTGGTCGCCGGTGATCGGCAACCGGCTGAAGCTCGACCTCTACGCGAACATCCGTCCGGTGAAGTGCTTGCCTGGAACCAAGCACGGCCTGTCGGGGAAGTTCCGCGAGGTCTGGACGCCCGAGACCGTCGACATGGTGATCATTCGCGAGAACACCGAGGGCCTGTACTCCGGCATCGGCGAGCGCACGGCAGACCGCGCCACCGACCTCCGCGTGATCACGCGCAGCGCCTCCGAGCGCGTGATCCGGAAGGCGTTCGAGGTGTCGCGGCAGCGCGCCAAGGGCGCCCCTGGTGACGGCAAGAAGCGCGTGACCACGATCGTCAAGCACAACGTGCTCTCGGGGTGCCGGCTGTTTCTCGACGTGTTTCGTGAGGTCGCGAAGGAGTTCCCGGACATCGAGCCCGACGTCGCGATCGTCGATTCGTTCGCGATGTTCGTGCTGACCCAGCCCGAGCGCTACGACGTCTGCGTGACGACGAACATGTTCGGCGACATCCTCACCGACCTCGCCTCCGTGCTGCAGGGCGGGATGGGCATGGCCGTCGGCTGCAACGTGGGCGACCACCACGCGATGTTCGAGCCGATCCACGGCTCGGCACCGCCGCTCGCGGGCAAGGACCGCGCGAATCCGATGGCGATGCTCCTCGCCGCCGGCGAGGCGATGGCGTGGCTCGGCACTCGATTCGGCGACGAGCGGCTGACCCGTGCCCACGACGCGATCGATGCTGCGGTCGCGATGATCGTGGCGCGCGGCGAGCCGCTGACCGGTGACCTCGGAGGCACGGCCGGAACGCGCGTCGTCGCGCAGGCGATCCGCGACGAAGTCCAGCGTCGGCTCGCGAGCTAGAGTGCCGCCGCGATCAGCCGGCGATCCGCGACGAGAACCGGCGCACCGACCCGGCCACGCATGACCGGGATCCGGCCGCCGTCGCGATGAAACGCGAGCTCGGCAACGGCTTCCTCCTCGACGAGGCCGGTGATCGCGAGGTTCGCGCGATCGATCGCGACCGAGGCGACCTCGAGCTCACCGGTGACCGCGAGGTCGGCCGGAACGCCCATCCGACCGAGCCGCGGATCACCGCGCTCGACGGCGAATCGCCGAGCGAGCGAGCTCGTGTTCGTGACGCGAGCGACACCGGCGATCAGCACGGGACCCGAGCCCTCGACCTCGAGCAGAAACGGCGCGGCCTCGCAGCGGCGAAGGAGAACCGCACCACCGCGATCCTTGATCACCGCGTGCTCGACGAGAACCGGCGCATCGTCGAGGATCGAGGTCACGGTGGAGCGGAACCGGCGTGCGACGCCATAGATCGTGATGGAGCCCTTCGCGGCGATCGGTGCGGGCATGTCAATCCCGACGATGCTGCGGCGCTGCTGGCGCGTGCGGATCTTGTGGACCGCGAGCGCGATCATGCTGACGATCGCGAACGGCGCGAGCACGGGCATCGCGAGCGAGCTGCCCGCGAGGAACGCGGTCACCATCGTCCAGTCGCGGTGATTGCCGATCTGCATGTCGCGGTAGTAGAGGAGCTCGCGGACGAGCTCGACCGGCGCCGTCATCGGAGCAGCGCATTCGATACACGACGGGGTCGGCGGCTGGAGCAGCCGGCACTGGACGCAGCAGAAGGTCGAGGTCGACTCCACTGCGGTCAGTGTGACATCAGCCGGGCGACAGAAACTGTGGTGCCGGAGGTCGGACTCGAACCGACACTCCCTTGCGGGAAGGGGCTTTTGAGACCCCCGAGTCTACCATTTCTCCACTCCGGCTTTGAGCGAGGCGCTGAAGCTAGACGACGACCACCGAAAATGCAAAACGCGCCGACCACGATGGTCGACGCGCGCTACACGAGACGTGATCTAGTTCCGAGCCACGGTGGCCCGGAAGCGGATCACATGCCGCCCGCGCCAGCCGCGGGAGCCGCCGAGCCGTCGCCGGCCGGAGCTGCAGAGCCGTCGCCGGCCGGAGCCGTGGTGGCCGGGTCAGCGGCCGGAGCCGCCGGAGCCGCCGCGTCCTTCTTCTTGCCGCAAGCGGCAAACGACATCGCAACGACGGCAACAACGATCATCATCTTCTTCATGGTTTTAGTCCTTTTTCTATCTGTGGATTGGTTGGCTTCTACACACCCGAACGTCGAACACGAAAACCGAAACCCGGCGACCTACTCGCCGCCCGCACAGGGATCAGCGCTCGCGCCCTCATTGGCCGGCGCGGCGGTTTTGGGAGCCGGGGCGCCGCCGTAGGTCTTGCCGCCGGTCGCGCCCGTGCTCTCCTTCGCCGCACCGCCGGTGTTACCCGGGGTCGTGGCGGGGGCCTTTTTGCCACCGCACGCGGCAAGCGCGACGGTGAGGACTGCGGTCAAAAACAGATGCTTCATGGATGTCTCCTGTGGTCGGGCTAACCCGGGGTGATCTCCGCGAGTGCGGTCTCGAGCTCTTTGCGCGCATGCGAATCGCCACGCCGGCCGGCGACCTC
>JAYUYE010000490.1:0-1588 GCA_043752985.1 Myxococcales bacterium | reverse complement strand
CAGATGGCATCCTCGCCGCCGACGGCATGGCGCCGCCCGCGACCGATGTCGTGATGGCGGATATCGATGAGGACGGTGATCTCGATGCGCTGCTCGCGGGCGCGACCGGAGTGACGTGGCTCGCGCGCTGATCCTGCTCTTCGTGCTCGCGATCGCTGGCGTCGGCCATGCGGACGTCGGACCGGCGGCGATCGAGACCTATCTCGCGCGTGGCCAGCAGCTCTACGACGATCAGGAGTATTCCGGCGCGATCCAGGCGCTGTCGCCGGTGACCCGCGATGCGCGCGCGACGCGGGCCCAGCGCCTGCGCGCTCTCGAGCTGATCGCGCTCGCGCACTTCATCCGTAACGACGAGGGCGCGGCGCGCGCGACCTTCGAGCGCATCCTCGACATCGACCCGGGCTACCAGCTCCGCGACACCACGGGCTCGCCGAAGATCCGCGCGTTCTTCGACGCGATGAAGAAGCAGCTGATCCCCGGCTTCGATCCGGATGCCGGTGCGGACCTCGAGCACGCGGCGCCGACCGCCGGCAGTGCAGGGCGCACGATCGAGATCGAGACGCGGGCGACGCGCGGCGGTGAGCGCGTGTTCGAGCTCGTCATCGCGACGCGCCGGCGCGGTGAGCTCGGCTATCGATTGTTCACGGCCTCACCGCGCGGCGATGCTCGGTGGCGCGCGCGGATCGCGGCCGAACCGTCGACGAAGCCGTACGTACTCGAGTACTACGTCGAGGCGCGCGACGCGGGCGGCGGCGCGGTCGCGCGGATCGCGGCACCCGATGCGCCCCTCGAGATCGTGCTCGCCGCAGGCTCCGCCGAAGGCGGAAGCCGCGCCTGGTACACCCGGTGGTACGTCTACGCGGGCGTCGCCGTGGTCGCCGCCGGTGTGACCGGCGTCGCCGTCGCTGCGACCCGTGGTCCTGACCCAGGGACACTCCCTCCGGGGTCGGTAACTGTCTCGCCCTGACGACCGCACACCTCAATCGGAGTAGCTGGTGTTAGGCCCGAGACGCGCATGATGTGACCGACGTCATCGTCGGGATTCCTCGACGGAGTTCTAGTGGATCAACCCCAGTGTTGCTGTCGGAACGCCCCCACGAAATGGGCTTGACCCCCGGTAGCAACATAAGTAGGGTCCGCGAGCATTTTTGAACCGCCGTAGTTCGTGGGGCATTCCCAGCGGCATGTACTTCCAAGGAAGAGCAAAGGTCGACTTATGAAGAAGCTAGCTTTGGGAGCCCTGTTCGCCGGGCTCGCCGCATGTGGTGGCGGAAAAAACAACGACGTCATGCTCGTCGATGCCCAGACGGTCGACGCCATGACCGTCTGTAACCCACTGACGCAGGGCGGTTGCAACGCCGGCGAGAAGTGCACCTGGATCAACGACCAGGACAACCCGCCGATCGGCCACGTCGGCTGCGCGCCGGATCCGGGCACGGGCGGCATCGCGATCGGCAGCGCGTGCACCGAGGGCCCAGCGGGCCCGATGGGCTTCGACACCTGCGTCAAGGGTAGCGTCTGTCTGTCCGGCGAGTGCAAGCAGATCTGTGACAACGCGGGCGGCGCGCCGGCGTGCGATGCGAACCAC
>JAYUYE010000489.1:0-4306 GCA_043752985.1 Myxococcales bacterium | reverse complement strand
GCGGAGCGGTCACGCCGCCCGATGCGGCTCCCGACGCGCCGCCCGACGCGCCGCCCGATGCCCCACCTCCGCCACTCGGTCACCGGCACTACGTGATTTCGGAGCTGCGGGTCCCGACCAGCAACAACGTGGCGCGCGACTACGCGCTCGACCTCGACAGCGATGGCATCGTCGACAACCAGCTCGGCATGGTGATCGCCACGTTCTCGACGATGGGGTTCCCGGTCCAGGCCGGCTACGCGCGGGCGATCGACCAGGGCAACAGCATCACGCTCGTCGATCTTACCGCCGACGATCTCACGACTGACACCACCGCGACGCTCGCGCTGTTCAAGGGAACCAACGCGATGCCGAGCCCGTGTAATGGAGCGGCCGACCTGGCCTGCCGGCACCACCTCACCGGCACCGGGACGTTTCTCGCCGCCACGACGCCCGTCAACGCTCCGCTCGCGGGCGCGATCATGGCCGGCACGCTGACGGCGGGACCGGGCCAGCTGACCATCGACCTCGTGTTCAACGGTGCGATGCCCGTTGCCGTCACGCTGCTCGGGGCGCGGGTCAAGGCGTCATCGATCAGCCAGGCGGCGATCGGGACCCTGATCCTCGCGGGCGCGGTCTCGCAGACGGACATCGACACCAAGATCATCCCCGCGATGCGCGACGGCTTCGCCGCGAACGTCGCAGCCGACTGCACGGCACTGACGAACCCGCCGACCTGCGGTTGTGCGTCCGGCAGCAACGGCAGGACGTACCTCGACCTGTTCGATACGGCGCCGAGGGACTGCGCGATCAGCGTCGCAGAGGTCCGCGACAACAGCCTGATCCAGTCGCTGCTCGCGCCCGATGTGACCATCAACAACGTGATGGGGCTGTCGATCGGCGTCAGCGCGTCGGCCGTGCCGGCGGGCTTCGTCGCTCCGTAGTAGCCTGCCTGCATGTCCCTCGACGCCCTGCGCACGTACACGGTCGATCTCGTCGAGCGCGCGCGGGCGGGCAAGCTCGATCCGGTGATCGGTCGTGACGCCGAGATCCGGAGGACGCTGCAGATCCTCGGCCGGCGGACCAAGAACAACCCGGTGCTCGTCGGGCTGCCGGGCGTGGGCAAGACCGCGATCGTCGAGGGACTCGCGCTGCGGATCGCGATGGGCGACGTGCCCGAGAGCATGCGGCCGCGCCGGATCCTCGCGCTCGATCTGGCGGCGATGCTCGCCGGCTCGCGGTTCCGCGGCGACTTCGAGGAGCGCCTCAAGGGCGTGATCGCGGGCGTGATGGCGTCGCCGCACGTGATCCTGTTCATCGACGAGCTCCATACGATCGTCGGCTCGGGATCCGGCGAGGGCGCCCTCGATGCCGGCAACATGCTGAAGCCCGTGCTCGCGCGCGGCGAGTTCACGTGCATCGGCGCGACCACCACCGCCGAGTACGAGACTCATCTGATGAAGGACAAGGCGCTCGCCCGTCGGTTCCAGCCGGTGCGAGTCAACGAGCCATCGATCGACGACGCGGTCGTCATTCTGCGCGGGATCAAGGATCGCTACGAGGCGCACCACCGGATCCGGATCTCCGATGCGGCCGTCGTCGCGGCCGTCGAGATGTCGGTCCGACACATCAAGGATCGCTACCTGCCAGACAAGGCGATCGATCTGATCGACGAGGCCGCGAGTCAGCTCAAGCTCGAGGCCGAGAGCGTGCCGACCGACGTTGCCGTCGCCGAGCAGTCGCTCGTGCGGCTCGAGATCGAGTACCGGGCGCTGCAGACCGAAGAGGGTCCCGCCGCGAAGCATCGCCGGGACTGGCTCGAGATCGAGCTCGCGAGCGTCGGCGAGAAGACCACCGCATTGCGGGCGCGCTGGGATGCACAGAAGCGGATGGTCGCGAGCATTCGCGAGCTGATCCACATGGAGGAGACGCTGCGCGCCGAGGAGGAGCATGCGCGGCGCACCGCCCAGCTCGGTCGGGCGGCAGAGATTGCCTACCGCGCGCTGCCCGATGTCAGCCGCCGGATCGAGGAGCTCGAGATCGAGCTGGTCGCGACGCAGACTCCGGGGCTGCGCCTCCGCGACACGGTCACTCGGCGCGACATCGCCGAGATCACGGCGAGCTGGACCGGGGTCCCGCTGCGCGATCTGATCAGCGGGGACGACTAGGTCAACAGCAGCGGGGTGCCGGTGTCGTAGCGGACGACCGCGAACGTGCTGCGATACGCGATGAACAGCGAGTCCTCGAGGACATAGAGGCCCATCGCGATCTGCGTGGTGACAGCGTACGCGTCGTGATCGACGAGAAACACACCGCGCACTGCATTCCACGGCTCGAGGACGCCAGGCGCATACGGCCGTGCGCGGCTGGTGTCGATCATCTGGATCAGCTCGTGCCAGCTCGCCTTGTCCTGCTTCGGCGCGAACCGTTCGAGCGCGCGCGCCTGCTTGTCGGTCTTGACGAACCGTTCGATGAACGGCCGGACCGCGGTCTCGAGACCGACGTCGGTGGCGAGGGTGGGGCTCGGGTCGAAGCGCTGCTGCTTGATCTGCATGTCAGGTCCCGCACTTGTCCGCGGTCGAGAGCGACCGCGACTCGAGGATGCACTTTCGGGCTCTGTCGGACCAGTCGTCCTTCGCGCAAGCGGCCAGGATCTGTTCGAGCGCCGCCGGGAGCTCGGCCTCCAGGCTCGCGCGCAGTGCGTCGAGCTCGGCGACAGACATCGACTTGGCGCGCGATTCCGCCTCTTCACCGATCAGCTCGGAGACCTTCTCGGCGATCTGTTCGCACGTCACGCCGGTCGGAGCCTTCGGCGGCTCGGGCTCAGGTGGAGGCGGCGTGTCTCCCGTGGTGTCGGGCGCTGCCGGCGTGTCGCCCCATGGATCGCTGCCCGCTGACTGCGGCGCCTCGGCCGCGGGAACGCTCGGCTTGTAGTCGACGTTCGTCGCCGCGGCATTCGTCATGTGCGGTTGCAGGAGCTTCTCCCACGCCTTGTTGATCTTCGCGTACTCCTCGGGACACCGCTTCGCGCGATCGGCGGGCAGGTTGCCGGACGTCACGAACTCGCCGTACTTCTCGGGTGCGGATCCGTAGATCAGGCAGAGGATATTGTAGAAGCGCTGGCTGTCGAACGCGTGCTCGTCCCAGAACGGCGTCTTGTTGCCGGTCTGCTGAGCCTGGAGCTGGAACCAGTACGCACCGGAGAGCGCCATTGCCACACCGGGGTCGCCACCGGCGATCAGCGTCAACGTCGCGAGCTGGTCGACCGAATCTTCCTCGCGGCCGACCGCCGGCAGATCGAGGACGTGGATCAGACCGTGGCCGGCCTCGTGGAAGAACGCGAACATCACGGCGCCCATCACGGCGTTGCCGAGCTCGTCGTCGTTCTTCGCCGTCGGCTTGAACATGCCGAGGAAATAGTCGAGCAGCTCGTAGCAGACGATGATTCGCTTGTTGTTCGGATCGTAGAACGCGTTGACGGTGCCGCAGTCGACGGTCTGGATCTCGACGTTCGACGGCAGTCGGACCGTCTTGTTGAGGCCCTCGGCGACATTCTCGAACACGCGGTTCTGCACGAAGATCTGGCGATAGCTGTCGTGCGCCGGTTCCTTCGACGGGTTGTAGGTGACGCTGAACCCGTTCGAGGTCTCGACATTCGCGAAGCCCTTGATCGCGAGCGTGTCAGGCGTGGGCTGCGCGATCGCCTGGATGGTGGCGGCCTGCTCGGCTTTGTCCAGGCTCTCGAGCGCAGCTGCCGGGATCGCGGCCTGGCCACCAAGCTTCGCGAGGTCGTCGCCGGTCTTCGCGCCGAGCGTGGTGTCGGCCTTTGCCGGTGGACCGTTCCACGGATCGAACGCAGCGGCAGAGCCGCTCGCACTTCCCGTCGCGGCCAGCGCTGCCGTGTCGGCGTCGTCCTTCTTCTTGCAGCTCGCGCACAGCGGTAGCAGCGCGATCATCCACCACGTCCGGATCGTCATCCGTCCGACGATACCAGAGCGCTTCAGTATTCGTCGTGATCCACGACGGTCAGCGTGCCGCCGCCTGCCGCACCGAGAGCGGCCTGTGCCTGCTCGGCGGTGGTCACCGCGACGGTGACTGCATCATCGGGTCGCAGCTGGCGCTTGCAGGCGGCGCGAACATCCTCCGCGCTGAGCGCGGCGAGCGCCTCGGGCAGCTTGGCCGTGTAGCCCGGCGGCAGATCGAAGACCGCGTCGCGGACGGCGAGCTGCATCCGCTGGCGTGCCGTCGCGACATGGAACGGCATGGCACCGACGAGGTAGCTGCGTGCGAAGTCGACCTCGTCGTCGGTCGGGCCCTTCGCCGCGTA
>JAYUYE010000488.1:0-4306 GCA_043752985.1 Myxococcales bacterium | reverse complement strand
CAGGAGCGAGTCGTAGACGGGCATCCCCTCGATGTGACCCTGATCGACACCGTCGAGAGCAGGTGGCCGGTACCGGTCTCGCCTAGTAGGGGTGGTGGTGACCCTGGACGCCGTCGAGGTGCGGATGCGGATGTGGATGATGGTGGTGTCCGTGGCCCGCGTGCGGGTGACCGCCATGATTGTGCTCGTGCGAACCATGCCGAGCCTTGCGCGGCATGACGCGCGCCGGGTGACTGGTGCGCTGCGAACGCGGCCGCTGCCGTCCTTGATCCGAGCAGCTGCCGAGCACCACGAGCACCACGAGCACCGCGAGCGCGCGGCTCACGGCTTTTTCTTGGGCGGCGCGCCGGCCATCTTCTTCTTGAGGGCGGCGAGCTCGTCTTCGACGGTGACCGGCGGTGGCCGGCGCGTCGACTTCGACGCGCTCTGGTTCGGCGCAGCCGATCCACTCGCGCCGCCAGCGCGCCGCTTGAGATCGTTGAGTGCGTCGTCCAGTGACGGCGTCGGCGTGCGTGGCCGCGGACGTTCCGTCGGTCCGTCGCTGCGCGGCGACGAGGATGTCGAGGTCCGCGGGGCGTCCTGGATCGTGCGCGCGACGCGCTCGAGCTCGGCGAGCTCTTGCTCCAGGGTCGCCAGCTCGCCGAGCAGCTGGTGCATCTTCGCGCGCTCGGAGTCGGCGCGACGCTCGAGTTGCGTGGCCTCGTCGGCCGCACCTCGTGCAGCGGCGCCCTTCGCCTGATCGGAGAGCTTGGTCGCTGCGTCGCGCGCTGCGCCCATCGCGCGAGTCATCTCGGCCTTGCGCTGGTGGACCTCGGCCTTGAGGCGCGCGATCTCCGCGGCGTCGATCCCAGGCCCTGGTTGCGTGGGCGGAGCACCACCAAGATCCTCGAGCTCGCCGGGCATCGCGGTGGTTGCGGCCTGTGCATTCGCAGCGGCACTCGCGGCGCGCACGCGATCTCGGGTCGAAGCCTGTGCCGCCTGACGGCGCTCGTCGACCACGCCGCGCTTGTCCCCACACACCGCAAACACGATGTCGGCGATCTGCTCGGCACCATCTAGCGTGGGCGATGGCGTGACGCCGGTGAACGCCGAGTCGAGCGCGCTCGACAAAAGGAGGAGACCCTTCGCGCCGATGCCTCGCTTGCGCAGCTCGAGCGAGGCGGCAGCACGCGCCGAGCCTGCGATCTGGTCGTCGACGAGCGCGACCAGCTTGCCACCCACGAGCAACACCCGCGAGACCACCTCGGGCCGCGGCCGCGCGACGATCACGTCGGCAGCGCGCCACAGCAGCGCGGCATCCGCGGTCGCACCAAACAGCTTGCCGCGCAGACCGAGCGTCGGAACCTGGCGGCGCAGCACGGCCGCTGCATCGGCGTCGGTGCCGGCGTCGAACAGGAACGTCATCGCGTCGCCACCATCGAGCAGCGACAGCTGGAGCGAGAGCTGGCTGGTGTGCTCCGCGCCGAGCCCCGCGACCTCGACGAGCGCGACCTTTCCGGATAGCTTGAACCGCGTGCGCAGCGACGCGCGATCGTGAGCTCCGGCCTCGGCGAACGCGCGCTCGCCGATCGCGCCGACGACGAGGATCCGCTCGCCTTCGGCACCGGCATCCGCGAGCGCGACGGCCGCGAGCTCGTCGACCGCGACGAACCGATCCGCGTCGCATTGGGCCCACGCAGACGCGGGATCGAGATCGCCGACGACGGCGATCACCGGCGTCGCGGAGCCCGCTACGGCAGGCACTTGATCGCGCGCGACGGTGAGCGCGAGCGCCGCGTGGGGATCGAAGACGACCGCGGCGTCGGGCGGGCTCATCTCGAGCTCCTTGCGCAGCCGGCGCTCCGCACCTTCGCCGAGGAGTGCGCGGCGCACGCGATCCGCCATGCCGCCTCCTCCACCGCCGGCGGCTCCGACATCGATCGCGCGGACGCGCATGCCGGCGGCCTCGATCGCCGCGAGCACGGGAACGACCGCCGACGACGGCGCGCCGGAGCTCGTCACGATGAGGACCACGGGATCGCTCATGCAGTCCTCGTCACGAGGTTTGACGGCCGGCGCCCGGAGAGCACCGCGATCACCGCGTCCGCACAGAGCTGAGCCATCGCTATCCTTGTCTCCGTGGTAGCCGATCCGATGTGCGGCGCCAAGACCAGGCGCGGACAGCTCAGGAGATCGCGGCGAATTTTTGGCTCGCCGACATAAACGTCGAGCCCTGCGCCGAACAGCGCACCCGCGGTCAGCGCTGCGATCAAGGCTGCCTCATCGACGCAGTCGCCGCGCGCGGTATTCACGAGGATCGCGGTCGGCTTCATCAGCGCGAGGCGGCGCGCATCGACGACGTTTCGCGTCCCGGGCGTGAGCGGACAGTGCAGGCTGACGACGTCCGCCGTCGCGAACAGCTCGTCGAGCTCGACCCGCCGCGCGGAGGACCCGGTGACCTCCGACGGATTGTAGTAGGTGACGGTCATCCCGAACGCGAGCCCGCGGCGAGCCGTCGCCTGCCCGATCCGCCCAAAGCCGAGGATGCCGAGGGTCTTGCCGTGGAGCTCCACGCCGAGCAACTGGTCGAGCGCCCAGCCGGGCCACGTGCCCGAGCGGATCATCCGCTCGCCCTCCCCGAGTCGTCGAGCGACGGCGAGCATCAGCGTGAACGCGAGCTCGGCGGTGGATTCGGTCAGCACATCGGGCGTGTTCGACACCGCGATGGTGCGACGCGCGGCCGCCGCGAGATCGATGTTGTCGACGCCGACCGCGCAGTTCGCGACGATCCGCAGCTGCGGCGCACCGGCGAGGACCGCGTCGTCGATCCGATCGAGCAGCGAGCATACGAGCGCATCGGCGGTCCGCAGGTCCACGCCGGCGAGTCCGACGTGGCCTTCGCGCGGAACGCTGACCGTGGTGCCCGGCAGGGCCGCGGCGATCTGCTGCTCCAGATCGATCGGTAAGGCCGAGGTCGAAACAACGTGCACTACACCGAAGCATAGCGCGGCATGTAGCGGTGGCGCTCGCCCGCGCGGGTACGCACAGCTCGGCGACCTTGCAGGGCCAGCGGACAGGCGTGCGCCCATGGCACGAAGGCTGCCTGTATCCAGCCTAATGAAGAATCCTCTCCTAGCGACTGCGACGTCCGTGCTGCTGATGTTCGGGGTTGGTTGCGCGGGCTCGGCCCAGTACAGCGCGACGGCGACCGTCGAAACCCCACGGCTGATCTTGATCGAGCCCGACGTCCAGGTCGTCGCTGACTACGACCAGCCCGTGTTCTACTCGGAGAACTACTACTGGCGGTACGACAACGGGGTCTGGTACCGGTCGAACAGCCACCTTCGCGGCTGGGTCCGGTTCGAGGCGGTCCCGGCACGCATCCGCCGCATCGACCGGCCGACCGCGTACATCCGCTATCGCGGTGAGGCGCGCGGCACCGCGAACGGCCAGGTCCGCGACCATCGCGACCACCAGCCGCCGCCGCCGCCCGCGTACCAGCCGCCGCCGGTCGTGAACAACCCGACGCCGCCGCCCGCGTATCAGCCGCCGCCGCCGGTCGTTCGCACCCCGCCTCCCCCCATCCACAACTCGAACCCGGGCCCGATGAGCAAGGACGAGCGCAAGGACGCCAAGCAGGACGCCAAGGAAGAGCGCAAGGAGGCGAAGGCCGAGGCCAAGGCGAACGCGAAGGATGATCGCGCCGACGCCAAGGAAGAGCGCGCGGAAGCCAAGGCGGCCGCGAAGATGAGCCCGCAGGACGCGGCCAAGCTGCACGCCAAGGACGCGAAGCAGGACGCGAAGGAAGAGCGCAAGGAAGCAAAGGCCGAGGCCAAGGCGGACCGCAAGGACGACAAGGCCGACGCCAAGGAAGAGCGCAAGGACGCCGCCAAGGCGGCGAAGAAGAACAAGTGATCTGAGTGGACCACCCGGTTCGCGCGCTCGAGGCGCGACCTGGTGATCGTCGAGCCGCATGTTAGTGTCGAGGCGTGCGGACGCAGATCCTCGGTGCGTGCCTCGTCGCATGCCTCGCCACGACCGCACACGCGGAGAAGGCGGAGAAGACAGAGAAGCCCGAGCCCGGGTCCAATGGTGAGCCGGGTGTCCTCGATGTCTCGCGCATCCGATCGCTGACCAACGATCCGATCCTCGGCAAAGCGGATCGGGTCGACGGCGACGAGGCCAAGGGCGTCGTCGCGTTCACGTTCGACGACGGCCCCAACCCCGAGACCACGCCGGCCGTGATCGACGCGCTCGAGAAGTACAACATCCCGGCGACGTTCTTCATCGTGACCCGGCGCCTCGTCGGCAAGCAGGGCGAGCAGCC
>JAYUYE010000487.1:0-10268 GCA_043752985.1 Myxococcales bacterium | reverse complement strand
CGGTAGCGAGACGATCAGCCGGGACTAGAAATACAGGACGGCGCTCAGACGCGCGCGCGTGTACTCCTCGGACTCGTCGCTCTCGCTCGACGGCGGCGCGATCGTCCGGGCGATCGTGCCCTCGACCGGGCGGGTCGACGGGTCGTCGCTCGACATCGTGTTGCGCGAGCCCGCGCGAACGTCAACGGCGAGGTGGAACTTCGGGGTGATCGCATAGCGCAGGCCGATGCCGATCTCCGCAAAGTTCTGCGTGGTGTTGTACTCGCCGGCGACGGCCGCCTGCTGCACGCCGAAACCACCGAGGACGTACGGTGCAAACCGGTTGCGTGCCCCGATCTCATAGACGAGCGACGCACCGAGGCGGCGGTCGACGCGGAGGTCGCTCTCGTACGAGGTCTTGCCGAGCTCGCCTTCGATCAGGAGGCCACCATTGCCGAGGCGGAGGCGACCGAGCACACCGAGGTCGCTCGACTCGCTGACGTCCTCGACGCTCGAGCCACCGGCGAAGAGGCCAAGGCCGAGCTTTGGAAGCGTCGGCCGCGGCGCAGCCGCGACGATGTACCCGGGCTGCGGAGCCGGGGCGACCGGGTAATAGCTCGTGCCGTAGTACGACGGGACGTACGCGTCCGTGTAGTAGTACGGGCGGTAGTAGCGATAGCGCGGCGCCGGCGTGCCGACGTAGATGCTGCCGCCGACCGACCAGCTGGAGCGGGCGCTGAACACGCGCGCCGGGCGCGACCATTGAACGCCACCACCGATCCGGGCGTGAACGCGAACACTGCCGCCGCCTCCTCCACCGAACCAGACGCGACCGCGCGCTTCGGCGGCCTCGCTTCCGATCATGGAGAGGAGTCCGAAGGCGCCAACGACGAGGGCAAAACGGGGGTTCACTGGGTCAGCCTTTCGAGGAGCATCTAGGAGTAAGACGCGCGACAGCGTCGATCGGTTTAGTGTGCACCCGTTGGGCCAGCGCAGTCACGGTCCGAACGTCAACGAAACATCTGCAGTCTCAGGCACTTACAGTCATAGCCGGGATCGCCAGCGACGGCGGGGTGTGACCGGCTCTTCACGATGCCCGCGACTGTGGTGGCGCGGAGACAGTTCAGAACGGTTCGCAACCCCGCCATTCCACGGGCATCCTTGACACCCGAGACGCTACATCCCTAAAGTCACGTCGTCCCAACGGAGGTCCTGCTTTGAGCGACAAGAAACCTGGCGGAAGCCGAGACATCAGCGACCTGAAGGCCCGATTGGGCCTCAAGAAGGGTGCTGCTGCGCCGGCCACCGGCCAGACGCGAGCGAACGGAAATTCGGGCGGCGTCGTCGCGCCCCCTGGCATGAATTTGCCACCTCCTCCCGGCCATTCGCAGCCGGTGCCGCAGGCACCGCCACCGCCGAACGCCGCCGATGATCCGTTTGGAGCGATGAACCACATGGCCGCCGTCGGCCAGGTCCAGCGCGCTCCGGAGATCATCATCATCAACGACGGCAAGCCGGTCGAGAACGTCGGCGCTGCCGGCAAGGGAGCGATGATCGCGAAGATCATCATCCCCGCGGTCGCCGCGCTCGCGATCGGTCTGGCCATCGGCCGGATCTCGAAGGACGCGAACTTCTACAACGATGGCCTCAAGGACGCGAAGTCGATCCTCGGCGACGGAAAGACTCCGTCGACGGTCGCTGGCACCAAGAAGGTGCTGTCGAACCTCGACGGCGCCCTCGAGGAGATGAAGACCAAGACGAACTTCCGCCCGGACCCGACCGTCGGCGCGCAGCTCACGAAGCTCGCCACCGAGCTCGACGTCAAGAGCGAGCTCGTGTTCCGCGCGAAGCAGAATGCGCTCGGCGCCGAGATCTCCGGGCAGATCCTCTCGTTCTACGCGGGCGTCGCCGAGGTGAAGGGCATGCTCGATGCCCACAACAAGGCCGCCAAGTTCGACGAGATGACGCTGAAGAAGGGCAAGGACGCCCAGGACGCGGCGACGCTCAAGGACGGCGAGAACTCGTATCTCTCGGGGCAGCTCAAGTACGGCGTCATGCTTTCGGCGCCGACCGAGGAAGACAAGCAGGACTTCGGCGCGAAGCTCGTGGAGATCGCCGGCGTGTACTGCGGCGGCGGCGCCAACCCCGTCGCGAAGTGCGGCGAGGGCGAGTCGCCGAGCGGCTTCGCGTACCGCAACGAGCCGGGTGGCACGCCGATCAAGGGCGACCTCGCGACCGGTGGAAGCGACAGCGTCCCGACGAAGAAGGTCGTGATGCTGCTGCAGAACGGCGTCCGTGATGCCGTGATCAAGGGCAACGAGCCCGGCGTGTCGGAGTACTACTACACGCGCCGCGTACGAGCGATCGCCGAGCGGACGAAGAAGCTGATCGAGGATGCGAACAAGCTCGAGTCGCGGCTGCAGGCCGAGTCGAGCAAGGGCTCGCGCTTCAGCTTCTTCCTGTAGACGACCGTCGGCACCACGCCGAAATAAAAACCCGCCCGCCACCTTCCGGTCGCGGGCGGTTTTTGGTCGGGAGAGCGCGAGCTACTTCTTCTTCGCTCCGCCGCCCTGCGCCTTGATGACCTCGTCGACCGCGTTGCTGTTCGACTTGGTGTCGGGCTTGTCGGTGCCGTCGGTGTCGAGCACGGCCTTGATGATCGTGTTGGTCTGCTTCTTCGGAGGCGCCTTCTCGATCCGGATCGCGACGACTTCCTTCGTGACTTTCGGATCCTCGATCACGAGCGCGAGTGCGCCGTAGCTCTTGAGCTTGTCGACCGCGCGAACCTGGAACTCGCCGGCGTTCCACGTGATCGTGCCGCCGTCGACATCGCCCGGGCCGTACTGGCCGAGCATCACGCTCTGGAACGTCTCGAAGTTCCGCTTCTCCTCGGGGAGGATCGAGACGTCGAGGGAGACAAACATCTTGTAGAGCTTGCCCTCGTGGAAGAAGAAGAACCGGCGGTTGTTCTTGCCGCCCTGATTCTCCCAGCGCTCCATCATCGACTCGCCGGTGCCGTGCGCGAGCTCTTCCTCGACGATCGACACGTCCCACGGCGACGGCTTGTTCATCTCGAACGAGACGTACGTGTTCTTGATGGTCGCGATCTCGGTCTTGCGGTCCTTGCGGATCCGATCCTGCGCCGTGATGTCGGTGGTCGCCTTGAGCTTCTCGTCGTAGTTCTCGGAGACCTGCTTCGTCAGGACGGCGATCACCTCGTCCTTCGACATTCCGAACTTGAACCCAGCGTAGAGCTCCGCGAGCTTCTTCTTGTGCTCCGCGTTGGGCGGCGCGACCTTCTTCTTCGGCGGCGGCGGCTTCAGCGCCTTTGCGGGTGCCTTCGCGCCGGCCTTCGGCGCGGGCGCCTTCTTGGGGGCAGCGAATGCGGGGGACGCTGCGAGCCCGAGGCCTAGCAGCGAGCTGAAGATGAAGCGGGTGTGGAATCGAGCCATACGTCCTCCGTGGAGCGGCCGCATCGTACCCAGGCGAGTGGGACGTCACAAGCCAGACGTGCAAACCCGTTCTGTATTCAAGCCGCTAGTTCGGAGCAATGGCGGACGTCGACAGCGACCTCGATGCCCCCGTCAGCACATCCGGGGTCACCCGAACGTCGAGCTCGGAGCCGCTGACCGACCCGTGGCAGCCACCGCACACGGCGTCGAACAGGTTCTCCGAGACTCCCATCGACACGCTCTCGCCGGGCCCGAGCTGGTGCTCCTCGGTCATCGTCGCAACGACGTTGCCGCCTTTGCGGAGCTGGAGGATGACACCGGTCTTGGACGGCAGCACCACGCGGGCTGAACCGTCGGCGGCGAGGGACACCGAGCCGAGCTCGCGCCGGTTCTCGTAGATTCCGTTCGCATTCGGCGCGCAGTTCGCGGGGCACGGATCCTCGGTGAGGATCGCGAGCGACGTCGCACCGCGGAACGCATCGACGGGACGCCCGCGGCGCAGGTTCGCGGTGAGCAGAGTGAACAGCATTGGCGCATCCGGCATGTGGAGCACCGCGGAGTCGGGGGTCGACGGGTCGGCGCGGCCACCGAACACGAGCTGGCGCCGGTTGGTGTAGAGCTTGCGCGCCGGGAACTTGTACACGAGCTGCGCGTCCAGCTTGGAGCCACCACCGGTGATCAACGTGGTCTTCGCGCCCGTGCGCGGGTTGAACGAGATCACGTTGAAGCCGCCGGTCGCGGGCGTCGCCGAGTGCGAGACCATGATCGTTCCGTCGGGCAGCGAGACCGGCGAGCGATAGGCCTGAGCCGCATCGAGCACGCGCACGGATGGGAGGTAGCCGACCTCGTTCGCGCGCGTGACCTCGAACGGCCCGATGCTGCGGTTGAACAGCGCGAGCGCGCCCGCGGCGGCCGGGGTGTTCGGTGCCCCGGTCATCGCGTTCGTGTCCGACAGGATGATCAGGAAGTCTCCATCGCTGCCTTCGCGGATATCGGTGACCGCGCCGTAGCCGATCGACGGGCGCGTCATCGCGGGATCCGCGGGATCCGCGAACGGCGAGTCCTTCCGCTGGCCGAGCAGCGGGTGGTAGTCGGTGAGGTCCCAGTTGATGCGGCGCCCCGACAGCTGATAGAAGCCCGCGCTGACCTTCTCGGTGGTCATGGTGACGCGACCCTCGCGCATGAACTGCGGGCCGATCTCGGAGTTCGAGAGGTACGTCATCTGCTCGAGGGTGCTCGCGTTCGCGGTGAACCCGGTGACCTGGACGCGCCACAGGTCGGACTGCGGCAGCATGCGCTTGCGCGACTTGGTCGCGCCGGCCTTGCCTCGCGTCGACGCGAACACGAGGTGGGTTCCGTCGGGCGACCATGCCGGATCGAAGTTGTGGACCTTGATGCCGTTGGAGTCCGGCGCCGCCGGCGTGATCCGCGTGCAGTTACCACCGTTGACATCGACGATGTAGATGCCAAGCGGGTCGGCCGCGCTCGCACGCGCCGCGAACGCGATCCGGTTGCCGTCGTTCGCGACGTCGGGCGCCTGGACGTCCGGGTTCCCGCCGAGGCCACAGCCCGCGAGGAGCGAGACGCCCGCGCCGGTCGGCGTGATCGAGCCACCCGCGCCGAACGTCGTCGACGCGAGCAGGAGATTGGCGCCGCCTTGGAACGTGTCGAACTCGAGCCGACCGGCGAGTGCCGGGGAGCTTCGTTCGATGTACACGATCTCGATCGGATCGCCCGATGTCATCGGCGTGACCTGACCGGTGAGCGCGGCGCGCTCGACCCGGATCCACTCCTGGACGGTGCAGAAGGCGGTCGCGGTCAGCGGGTTGTACACACCGCACATCGCGGGGTCTGCCGCGCCGGTCATGCCGCCGCCGCTGGTCTCGAGCACGGGGCCACCGCGGTGGGCGATGCCACCGACGCCCGCGATCCGCGCGTCCTCTTCCAGGATGGTCTTCGCGACCGCACGGCCGCGGCGGGCGTCGGGGAACTCGAGCGCCATGAACTCCTGGCGCAATAGCTCGTAGTTCTTCTCGAGCGCGACCGCGGAGAAGAAGCCGATCGAACCGCTGCGCATCTTGAAGTCGTTGCTCGCCTGCGGGCTGTGACACGCCTGGAAGCCGCAGCCACGCCGCAGCAGCACGGGCTGGACGTTCGCGGCGAAGAACTGCTTGCCGGGATCCGTGCCGGCGAAGTCGAGCTTGCCGACCGCTTCGGCCCAGGTCCGCAGCGCCTTGTAGTCCGCGTCGTTATCGTCGCCGGCGAACTGATCGCCGCCGGAGTGGCCACGGCCACCGCGCGCGACGGCGAGTGGGACGCGCAGGAGCTGCGAGTCATCGACCGGCGTGTTCACGAACGACCACGCCTGGCTGAAGTTGAACTCGAGCTGCTCGTCGGTGGTGCCGCATGTGATGTAGAAGTCCGACTGCGGTGCGCCGTGACAGCTGCCCGCCGTGCAACCGTGGCTGACGAGGACCGGCTGGACCGCGGTCTTGAACTCGCTGAACCGCGGCATCGACATCGCGGTGATGTACTTCGTGCGATCGAAGCCCGACGGGATCGCGATCGAGCAGTCGCCCTCCCCGTTCTGCGGCGGCGTGGCCGACTTGAGGCCGTTCTCGGTCGCGCCGTTCTCGAGCCAGTTCTGGAGCGTGAAATACGCGTCGGAGCCGACCTCGATGATCGCGCCCCCGGAGTGCTGGACGTCGATGTCGACGAACTTTTCGCCGTACTGCATCTTCAGCGTGCTCGGACCGACCGACTTGATCAGGAACAGCGGGAACGGATACGCGCCGAACGGCGACAGCGTGTCCTTGCGCTTCTGGATGTTCTCGAACGATGTGACGTCGAGATTGCCCGCGGCGATCTGGAACACGTCGCCGTCGTTCACCGAGTGACAGCCGGACGTGTTGCCCACGCACTTCTGCGAAAGGATCGGCTGGATGTTCCGGTCGAAAAAGGTCCTGCCTGGCGGCGAGTCCCCGCACGCGGCGAGGACGCACACGCCGACGACGAGGAAGTCCCTGCGTAGCCCCATGACGAACATGGTAACCCACTTCGTCGTCGGAAAACGACAACGGGCCGCGTCTTGGAGACGCGGCCCGTGATCAGGATCTCTCGTGAACGTTTTGAGCTCTGCTAGAGCTTCGCGAGGGACGCGCGCGCCACCATGCGCACCAGACCGCTGTCGTCCGCGGTCGCCCGGGTGAGGGCGTCACGCGACGCCGTCGTTCCGACCTTGCCGAGCGCCCATGCCGCGTTGCGGCGCGCGATCGGGTCTGCATCGCCGACGACGATCGCCTCGAGCTGCGTGCGGGCTGCAGTCTCGCGCAGGGCGCCGACGACCGTCGCTGCTTCGGCGCGAACCGTCGCATCGCTGTCCGCGAGCAGGCCGACGACGGCCGCAGCGCTCTGCTGACCGCGGATGTCACGCCATGCGCTGACGGCCGCTGCGCGAACCGTGGCGTTGCCATCGGTCATCGCCGTCGTCAGCACGGGGCTGCCGTCCTTGTGCGCCATGAACCGCACCGCGCGGACCATCGCGACCTTCGCCTCGACGCCGATGTCACGGCTGATCGCCGCGCGGAGCGTCGGGAGGCTCTTGTAGTACTTGGTGCGGCCGAGGAAGTCGGCGGCGTTGCGGGTCTTGATCGTGTTGCCGGTGGCGAGCTCGTCGACGAACTGCGCCGCCATGATGTCGCGCAGCGCCGGCCGCTTGGCGAACCACCAGGCCGCGACCTCGCGGACCTCGTAGCGCGAGTCCTCGAGAAGGTTGGTGACGAGGCCGACGCACTCCTCGCACATCAGGCTCTCGGCGCGCTCGATCTCGGCCGTGATGGCGTCGACCGAGCCCGAGTGGATGGCCGTGCGAATCAGGCCGGCGCTGCCGCCCTTGCCGGCAAACGCCGGCGAGGCTGCAAACAGCACGAAGGCAACCGCCGCGATCTTGGTTCCGATGTTCTTCATGGTCGTTCTCCTGTTCGCGGGGTCGGTTAGTAGGACATGTCGCCGGGGTTGTTCTCACGAGCGAAGAAGCTCACGCCGTTGTCGGCTGCGAGGATCAGCGCGTAGAACTCATCCGCCGTCAGGTCGGTACCCTTGCCGCTCATGTGCGGAGTCGTCGTGAAGGCGCGCGTGCCGGTGGTCTGGTTCGGGAACTGCTGCACCGGGTTGAGGAGCTTGACGGCGAGCGAGTTCCGCGAGTCCTCGGGGTTGAGATAGACCTTGTAGTCGCCGGTGATCATCAGGTTGCCCTCCTCGATGGCTTCCATGTCGAGACCGGCCATCGAGAGGTACGAGAGCGTGAAGGCGGAGTCGCCACCGAGATCGGCGAAGGCCGGCGGAACCGCGGTGCCGCGGAGGTCGAACGTCCAGGTCAGGCTCGTGCCAGTCACCGGGTCGGTGATCATGTACGAGGGGTTCGCCGGGCCCGCGACGCCGTTGTGGCAGCTGACGCACTTCGCATCGAACATCGGCTGGATTGCCTTGTCCCACGCCGCGCCCATGATCTTGTCGCGCGAGAAGTCCATCGACTTGCGGTTGGCGCGCGTCACGTCGCCGTACATCGACGTCGGGCCAATCGCGAATGCGTCGGTGATGCCGGGGTTGATCGTGACGGTCTCCGAGCGGCTCTCGTGGCAGCCACCGCACACGCGCGACTCACCGGGGCGCCCCGAGAACCACACGGGCTCGCTGAAGATCGACATCCCGAACTTGTCGATGTTCTGGACGCGGAGGGGGACGTTCGAAGGAACCGTGGCGAGCCACGAGCCGTCCGCGCGCACCGGCGACACGCCGAGCGTCGCCATGCCCTCGAACATCGTCGAGCCGAACATCTCCGGGAAGCCCTCTTCCGACGAGAAGCCCTCGGAGATGCGGACGCCGTAGATCGAGCCGGGCGCAAACGTCTTGAGGCTCGACTGGTAGACATTCATCGAACCGACCATCGTCTTGCCACCGAGCGTCGCGTCCGTCGCCGAACCGGTGATCGGCGGCGGCGTGCGCGTCTGCAGCGGGCGCGCGAAGATGTCCCACATCTCGGCGTCGTCGAGGATCGGGCGACGCTGGTTGCGCGCCGTGTCGTAGAGGTAGACGCCGAAGTTCGCCTGGAGGCCGGCGGAGCCGAGCACGCCGGACTCGACAGGGCCATCCGCCCACGACACGAGCAGGTCGGGCTTGTCCTTCGCGTTGAGCGGGAACGCATCGTAGTAGCGACCGACGGTCTCGGCAGACGGCGTCATGTCATGCGGGACGTCGGGCGTGAGGTCGCGATACGACGCGTTGGCCTCGGTCTGCGCTGCGGGCGCCGACACGTTGCCCTTCGAGTCGGTGACCGCAGCGCCGAGGCGGATGTCGACGAGCGCGCCGGCCTGGATCGTCCGGTTACGCGAGGTCGCGATCGCGACGAAGCGGCCCGGGGCAACTTCCACGGCCTTGAGTGTCGAGTTGGAGGCGCCGGTGCCTTCCTTGCCGAAGCCCTCGCGGAGCCCCTGCATGTCTTGGTTCGCAAACATCAGGTGGCCAGCGTTCTGCGGACCGAGGTGATCCCACTGGGTAAACATCACGCGGCCGTCGCTCGCGAGCGTCGGGAACGTGCGGTGCGAGAGATTGCGAGGTCCGAGGTCCTCGTTCATGCCGTCCGTGCCGATGGTGCCGAGCTGCAGCGTCACGCCACGCTCGTACTCATCGCGGTGCTGCGGAGCGCCATCCTCGACGACGGCGTTCGAGGTGAACATGATCTTGTCGCCGGGGAGGAAGATCGGCGAGTTGTAATCGCGGCCCGGGTCGGTCGGAATCTGCTCGACCGAGTTGTCCGCGAGCGTCAGCAGGAACAGACCGTAGTTGGTGTTCGCGCTGAGCTTGCCGGCGAAGACGATTGTCTTCGCGTCGAAGGAGATGTCGTAGCCCGAGATGTCGACGTTCTCGAGACCGGGGACGTTGTTGCAGCAGATCGTCGTCTGCACGCCGTCGGCAGTGGGCGGCTCGAGCTTGACGAGCCGGGCGTTGGCGCCGCTCGGCGTCTTCGGCAGATACGACGTGTACTGGAAGATGTCGCCCATGTCGTTCCGCTTGGGGCGCTGCAGAATAACGAGGGAATCGACACTACCGAGCGGGCCGGAGCTGTCGTCCCCACCGCAGCCGACGCCGCCGGTCATGGTGACCAGGGACATACCGAGCGCGAGGGTCTTCATGGATTGCTGCACAAGTCCTCCTGTTAACGTGAGGGACGCCAGTACAAGCAGCGGGCCAACCGGAGGCTGCTGAAATCGTTGGGCCTCGTCGACGCGGACCGCTGGGCTGCAGCCCCCTATGCACGAGTGTTGTGGGTCGACACCCCCACCGCGCGTCGGGTGCTGCGGCACACCGGCGTACATCGCGCGGTCACGATCCACCCACGCACCGCGCGAACCTACACGTGATATCGATGACGCATGAGACCGATCACGATCGTGTTACTCGCCGGCGCTATCGCGATCGGCATCGGGACCTTCGCGCTGACGTGGTTCACCCAGAAGGCAGGTGTGAATACGATCAAGCTGCGGCCGAGCGAGATCAGTGTTTGCTCTCCGGACGGCGCGTGCACCGTGCAGAACAGCGACGGCGCGGACTACGACTCGACGTGGCTCGGCGTCACGAACGCGAACAAGCTGTCCGGCCCGCTCGGCATCCTCGCGTGCATCGCGGCCGCGGCGATGGCGCAGGGTCGCAAGTCGCAGCTCGGTAGTGGCGGCATGTCCGTCAAGAAGGAGCACGTGCTGATCGCGCTGCTGATCGGTGTCGGCCTCGTCGCGGCGTCGCTGTTGATGGTGCCGATGGGGCTCACGAGGTCACCCGGCA